>JADGPM010000125.1 GCA_017882425.1 Solirubrobacteraceae bacterium | reverse complement strand
CTGCGCATGGCGCAGGAGCGCGATCTGGACCTCGTCGAGGTCGCCCCCGAGGCGCGCCCGCCGGTCTGCCGCATCCTGGACTACTCGAAGTACAAGTACGAGCAGGCCCAGAAGCTGAAGGCCGCGCGCAAGCACCAGCAGCAGATCAACGTGCGCGAGATCAAGTTCCGCCCGAAGATCGCCGAGCACGACTACGCGACGAAGAAGGGGCACGTCACCCGCTTCCTCCTGCACAAGGACAAGGTCAAGATCACGATCATGTTCCGCGGGCGAGAGGTCACGCACCCCGAGCGCGGGCAGATGCTGCTCGAGCGCCTCGCCCTGGACCTCGCCGAGCTCGCGCAGATCGATCAGCGGCCGAACCTCGACGGGCGCAACATGACGATGCTGCTCGCGCCCTCCAAGGCGGTGCTCGCCGGCGAGTTCGACAAGGACGGCCCCGTGGCCCCCGCGAAGGACGCCGACGGTGCCGAGCCGCAGGCTTCCGAGGCCGAGGCCCCCGCGGCCGGCGCGTCCGAGGTCGAGGCAGCTGAGACGCCCGCCGGCGAGGCCGAGGCCGAGGCCGGCGAGGCCGAGGCACCCGCCGCCGAGGCCACCGAAGCGGATGCGCCTGAGGCCGAGGCACCCGACGCCGACGCCCCCGCGACCAACGGCGCCGAGCCCGAAGCACCCGCGGCCGAGGACGCGCCGGCACCGGCCGACGCGCCCGCGGCTCCCTGAGTTCGGTCGCGAGCGCGCCCCCGGTCCTCAGCTCGCGGGTTCGAGGAACAGGTGACCTCGCGCAGGCACGCCACGAGGTGACCGCAGCGGGCCTGCAGCGCGACGCACGGCGCGCCGCTCAGCCGAAGACCGCTGGGAAGCCCTCGCGGTAGCTCGGGAAGCCGGGCGCCCAGCCGAGCTCGCGGCGCGCCTTGGCGTTCGAGGCGCCGCGCAGCACCGCCATCCCGCTGACCGTCGGGCCGCCGAAGACCCGCGCGAGCCAGACCGGGACGTGGCGCGGAGGCGGTGCGCCGATCGCGGCGGCCATCGCCGGGACCCAGTCGCCCATCCGCGCGGGCTCGTCGTCGGTCACGTGGTAGACGCCCGGGGCGCCGTGGTCGAGCGCCAGGACGGTCGCCGCCGCGGCGTCGTCGACGTGGATGAACGAGAAGCGCGCCTCGCCGCGGCCGAGCACCGGAAAGCGGCGGCGGCGCATGTCGTCCAGGCCCGGGCTGCCCGGCCCGTACGTCGTCCCCGGGCCGTAGAAGAAGCCGTAGCGCAGCACGACGCCCTCGACGCCGGGCGTGTTCAGCGTCGCCTGCTCGAGGGCGCGCATCGCTGCGACGGCATCGCGCATCCCGCGCGGTGGGTCGTCCCACATCGGCGCCGTCTCGTCGAGGACGGGCGGGCCGGCAGGGGCGAGCGAGAACGCGATGCTCTGGGCGACGATCCGGCGCGCCCCGGCGTCGGCGGCGGCCTGCGCGAGCACCGGGCCGGCCTCGCGGCGCAGCCGGTTGGTCGGGGCCATCGCCTCGTCGTAGCGGCGGATGTCGATGCGCCGGGGGATGTTCGTCAGCTCGTTGATGACGACCTCCGGCCGCGCGGCGACGACCGCGTCGTGCAGTGCCTCCGCGTCGAGCGCATCGGCGACGGCCGGGGTCACGCCGCGCCCGGCGAGCAGCGCGGCGCGCTCGTCGGAGCGCGTCAGTGCCGTCACGTCGTGGCCGGCGGCCTGCAGGCGGTCGAGCAGCGGTCGCCCGATCGCGCCGGTCGCGCCCGCGAGGAACACCTTCATCGGTTCACCTCCGTCTCGCGCACGGCGAGGTAGAGCCACACGGTGACGCCGAGGACGGCCGCCAGGAGGACGGCGTCGGCGATCCCGGTCGAGACCGGGTCGGCGTTGCCCGCGTCGGCGATGTGGTTGATCAGGTGCAGCGCACCCTGGACGATCCCGACCGCCAGCACCGGCATGCGCCACGAGGGGCGGCCGATGGCGACGAGCAGGCAGACGCCGTACGCGGCCGCCCACGTCGCGAGGTCGCGCAGGTAGTGGCCGCTGGCGGTGCCGAACGGGCCGATGTGCTCGACGAACGACGCGGGATCGAGGGCCTGGAAGGCCGCGATCCCCAGCGACGTGGCGCCGAGCGCCCCGAGCCCGGCGCGGATCGCCGTCTCGCGGGCCGGTGTGGCAGTGGTCACGGACATGGCGGCAGCGTACGATGCAAGTGGTTCCATGAACAGGTCCAATTCGAACACGAACGTGGGTACCAGTACGGCGGGCCCGGAGCTGCTCCTGGAGCTCGACCGCGGCGACGGACCGCTCGCCGCGCGCCTGCAGGGCGCGCTGCGCGAGGCGGTGCGCGCCGGGCGCCTGGCGCCCGCGGAGCGCCTGCCCTCGACGCGCACGCTGGCCCGCGACCTGGGCCTCTCGCGGCGGCTCGTCGTCGAGGCCTACGGACAGCTCGTCGCCGAGGGCTGGCTGGCGGCGCGCCAGGGTGCCGGAACGAGCGTCGCCGGCCCGCCGCGCGAGGGCTCGCTGCTCCCGGCCCCCGAGCCCGGGCCCGCTCTGGTGGGGCGCCTGCCGTACGACTTCTTCCCCGGCTCGCCCGACCTCGCCTCGTTCCCGCGGGCGCTGTGGCTGCGCACGCTGCGCGAGGTCCTGCGCAGCGCGCCGGACGAGGCGCTCCACTACCCGGACGTCGCCGGGACGCCCGAGCTGCGCGGCGCGCTGACCGCGCATCTGGGCCGCGTGCGCGGGGTCGTGACGACGCCCGAGCGCGTGGTCGTCACGAGCGGCGCACGACAGGGGCTGACCCTGCTCGGCCGCATGCTCGCGCGCCGCGGCGTCGCGCGGATCGCGATCGAATGGCCGACGCTGCCGCTCCACGCCGAGATCCTCGAGGCGGCCGGGCACGAGGTCGCGCGCGTGCCCGTCGACGGCGACGGGGTGCTCGTCGAGCGCCTCGAGGCGACGGGCGCGGACGCCGTCCTCGTCACGCCCGCCCACCAGGCCCCGCGCGGCGTCGCACTCACGCCCGCGCGCCGCGCCGCCCTCGTCGCCTGGGCGCAGGCGGGCGAGCGGCTCATCGTCGAGGACGACTACGACGCGGAGTTCCGCTACGACCGCCGGCCGCTCGGCGCCGTGCAGGCGCTCGCCCCCGAGCACGTCGCCTACCTGGGGTCGGCGAGCAAGACGCTCGCGCCGGGCCTGCGGCTCGGGTGGCTTGCGCTGCCCGCCGCGCTCGTCGCCCCGCTCGCCCGCGAGAAGGGGCTCGACGACGGCGGTTGCCAGACGCTCGACCAGCTGACGCTCGCGCGCCTGCTCGACACGGCCGCCTACGACCGGGTGCTGCGCGCCGCGCGCCGGCGCAACCGTGCGCGCCGCGACGCGCTCGTCAGCGCGCTGGCGGCCGAGCTGCCCGGGACGCGCCTGGAGGGGCTGGCGGCCGGCCTGCACGCGCTCGCGCGGCTGCCCGCGCCGGTCGATGCGGCGCGCCTCGTCGCGGGCGGCCGCGCCGCCGGCGTCGGCGTCTACCCGATCCCCGACCGCCGCGGGCAGTCGGATCAGCTCGTGCTGGGCTACGCGTGCCTCAGCGAGCCCGCGATCGCCGAGGGGGTGCGGCGCCTGGCCGAGGTGATCGCCGCGCTGCGCTGAGATGGGGGGCTTTCGCACGGCGGATCGGCCCGCAGCGCCGGGCGAATCAGGAGTTTCTATACTCCAGCGTCCGTCATGCCCAAGATGAAGACCCATTCCGGCGCGAAGAAGCGCTTCAAGGTGACCGCCAACGGGAAGGTCCGCGGCCGTCACGCCTTCTCGAGCCACATCCTCGAGAAGAAGACCCCGAAGCGCAAGCGCGGCTTCCGCAAGCCGATGAAGGTCTCCGACCACGACGTCCCGCGCATCAAGAAGATGCTGGGGGTGGGCAAGTGACGCGCGTCAAGCGGTCCGTCGCCGCCAAGAAGAAGCGCCGCGCGACGCTCGAGCGGACCAAGGGCTTCCGCGGCGACGCGAACTCGCACTACAAGAAGGCCAAGGAGGCGCTGCTCAAGGCGGACTCCTACGCCTACCGCGACCGGCGCAACCGCAAGCGCGACTTCCGTCGCCTGTGGATCACCCGCATCAACGCCGCCGCGCGCCTGAACGGCATGACCTACGGCACGTTCATGCACGGGCTGAAGCTGGCCGAGATCGACCTGGACCGCAAGGTGCTGGCCGACATCGCCGTGCGCGATCCCGAGAGCTTCTCCCGATTTGCGGACGCCGCCCGCGAGGCGTCGGCCGCAGCCGTCTGAGCCGCACACACCGACCTCATGCACCGGGCGCCGCATCCGCAAGGACGGCGCCCTTTGTGTTTTCTGGACCGAGACACCGTGACCATCGAGAGCCCCCACAACGCGAAGCTCAAGGAGATCCGCCGCCTGGCGCGGCGTCGCGGGCGCGAGCAGTCCGGGCGCTTCGTCGCCGAGGGCGAGGACCTGCTGGCCGCGGCCGACGCCGCCGGCTGGGAGGCGCTCGAGCGCTACGTCGCGGCGGGCAGCGGCCTGGCGGGCACCGAGGTCGAGCCGGAGCTCCTCGCGCGGGTCTCCGGGCTGGGCTCGGGCACGCGCGCGCTCGCCGTCTACGAGCAGCGCTGGGCGGCGCCGCAGGGCCCGCTGGCCGTCTACCTGCACGGCGTCGGGGACCCCGGCAACGTCGGGACGATCCTGCGTTCGGCGCACGCCTTCGGCGCCGCGTCGGTCGTCCTGGGCCCCGACTGCGCGGACCCGTTCGGATCGAAGGCGGTGCGCGCGAGCATGGGCGCCGTCTTCAGCGTCCCACTCGCGCGCGGCTCCGTCGACGACCTGCCGGGCCGCACCATCGCGCTGGCCGCGCGCAGCGGCGAGCGCCTGCGGGGCCCGATCCCCGGCGGCGAGGCGAGCATCCTGGTCGGCGCCGAGCGCACGGGCCTGCCGGACGAGGTCCTGGCCCGGGCCGACGCCGTCGCGCACATCGCGATCGCGGGCGAGTCGCTGAACGCCGCGATGGCGGCCACGGTGGCGCTCTACGAACTCACCGGCGGGTCGTCTTGAAACGTTCGAGCGGAAACGGCGGACGGCGATCGCCGCCATGCTGCGTCCTGGTCTCGGCCCGCCCGCCCAGTGCCGCCGGCATCGCACCGCTCCTGCGTCCTTGCCTGACGGCGCCGCCGTCGCGCCGCTTCGGGCTCGACGTTCCCAGACGACCCACTAGGGTGCCGGGCGCATGAGCGACCTCGTCGGCCAGATCGAGCGGATCCGCGAGGACGCCCTGGCGGCGGTCGCCGCCGCGCGCACGACGCAGGAGCTCGAGGACGCGCGCGTGCGCTTCCTGGGCCGCAAGGCCGAGCTGCCGAACCTCCTGCGCGGCGTCGCCGACCTGCCCCCGCAGGAGCGTGGCGCCGTGGGCAAGCTCGCCAACGAGGTGCGCTCGGGCGCCGACGCTGCGATCACCGCGCGCGGCGCCGAGCTGGAGCTCGAGGAGCTGCGCGAGCGTCTCGAGCACGATCGCGTCGACGTCACGCTGCCGGGCACGCCGCCCGCGCCGATCGGGCGCCTGCACCTCCTGACCGCCACGCGCCGCGAGATCGAGGACGTCTTCTGCGGCCTGGGCTTCACCGTCGTCGAGGGGCCGGAGGTCGAGCTCGTCTCCTACAACTTCGACGCGCTGAACCACGACCCGGCGCACCCGGCGCGCGCGCGGACGGACACGTTCTACGTCGAGGCGCCCGCCGGCGCCCCGCCGCGCGCCGACGAGGTGCTGCTGCGCACGCACACCTCGCCGATGCAGACGCGCGCGATGCAGCGCCAGCCGCCGCCGATCGCGATCGTCGTGCCCGGGCGCGTCTACCGGCGCGACAGCGACGCCACGCACACGCCGCAGTTCCACCAGATCGAGGGCCTGGCCGTCGACGAGGACATCACGCTCGCCGACCTCAAGGGCACGCTGCTCGCGTTCGCCCGGGCGATCTTCGGCGACGAGCGCGAGGTGCGCCTGCGCCCGCACTTCTTCCCGTTCACCGAGCCGAGCGTCGAGGTCGACGTCTCGTGCTTCCAGTGTGGGGGGAGCGGCACGCGCACTCCCGCGCACGAGCGCTGCAACCTCTGCAAGGGGACCGGCTGGCTGGAGATCCTCGGCTCGGGCATGGTCGACCCGAACGTGTTCGCCTGGGTGCGCGACCACGGCTACGACCCCGAGCGCCACCAGGGCTTCGCCTTCGGCATGGGCATCGAGCGGATCGCGATGCTCAAGCACGGCGTCCCGGACCTGCGCCTCTTCTACGACAACGACGTCCGCTTCCTGCGGCAGTTCGGCTGAGGGAGCACACGAACGATGCGCCTCCCGATCTCCTGGCTCCACGACTACGTCGTCCCCGACCTCGACGTGCGCGCGCTCGCCGAGCGCCTGGCGATGACCGGCACCGAGGTGGACCGCGTGTTCACCCACGGCGCCGCCGGCGGGTTCGAGCAGTTCGTCGTCGGCAAGGTCCTGACGTGCGTGCAGCACCCCGACGCCGACCGCCTGCGCCTGTGCACGGTCGACCTCGGCGACGGCGAGCCGGTCGAGATCGTCTGCGGCGCGCCGAACGTCGCCGCCGGGCAGACGGTCGCCGTCGCGCGTCCCGGCGCGGTGATGCCGGACGGCACGAAGCTCAAGAAGGCCAAGCTGCGCGGCGTCGTCTCCAACGGCATGATCCTCGCCGAGGACGAGCTCGGCATCGGCGTCGACCATGCCGGGACGATGGTGCTCGACGACGCGCTCGCGCCGGGGACGCCGCTCGCCGGCGTGCTGCCGCTGACGACCGACGTCCTCGAGCTCGAGATCACGCCGAACCGCCCGGACTGCCTGGGCGTCTACGGCGTCGCGCGTGAGGTGCACGCCGTCACCGGCGCGCCGCTCGCCCCGGCGCCGTGGCTGCAGGACCCGGGGACCATCGATGGTCCGCCGCCCGCCGGCATCGAGGTCGTCATCGAGGACGCCGAGCTGTGCCCGCGCTTCACCGGGCGTGTCTTCGAGGGCGTCACGATCGCGCCCTCGCCGCCGTGGCTCAAGGCGCGCCTGATGGCCGCCGGCCAGCGCCCGATCAACAACGTCGTCGACATCACCAACTACGCGATGCTCCTCACCGGGCACCCGCTGCACGCCTTCGACCTGGACCGCGTCGCCGGTGGCAGGCTCATCGTGCGCCGAGCGCACGAGGGGGAGCGCATGACGACGCTCGACGGCCAGGAGCGGGTGCTCGACGCGCAGATGGGCCTGATCGCCGACGCCGAGGGGCCGACGTCGATCGCCGGCGTGATGGGCGGCCGGCGATCGGAGGTCGAGCCCGACACGACGCGCGTCCTGATGGAGGTCGCGACCTGGCACGGGCCGGGGATCAACCGCACCGCCAGCATCCTGAACCTGCGCAGCGAGGCCTCCGCGCGCTTCGAGAAGGGCCTGCCGCCCGAGGGGTGCCTGGAGGCCCAGGTCGTCGCCACGCAGCTCATGCTGGAGCTGACCGGCGCGACGCTGGCGCCCGGGACGCTCGACGAGTTCCCCGGCGCGCCGGGCTGGACCGCGTTCGCGCCGATCCGCCTGCGCGACGCGCGCGTCTCGGGGCTGCTCGGCGCGCCGGTGGCGCGCGAGCGCAGCGCCGAGATCCTGACCGCGCTCGGCTTCCGGGTCACCGCTGCCGACGACGGGCTCGACGTCGCGGTGCCGCACTGGCGCCGCGCCGACGTGACGCGCGAGGCCGACCTGATCGAGGAGGTCGCGCGGATCGACGGCGTCGACCGGCTCCCCGCGACGATCCCCGAGAACCGCACCGGGCTGCCGGGCCGGCTGACCCGCGAGCAGCGCCTGCGCCGCCGCGCCGAGGACGCGCTCGCCGGTCGCGGGCTGCTCGAGGTCGTCGGCTGGTCGTTCACCGATCCGGGCCTGTGCGACCGGCTGCTGCTGCCCGAGGATCATCCGATGCGCCGGGTGGTCGTGCTCGAGAACCCCATGAGCGAGGCGCAGTCGGTCATGCGCCCGACGATCTTCGGCTCGCTGCTGGACATCGCCGCGCACAACGCCGCGCGCGGGACCGGCGACATCGCGATCTTCGAGTCGGGCAACGTCTACCGCCGGCACGCCGATCCCGCCGAGCCGCTCGCCGACGAGCACCACGCGCTCGGCGCGCTGCTGACGGGCGCCGCACGCCCGGCGACGTGGGCCGAGCCCGAGCCACCGCGCGCCGACGCGATGACCGCCAAGGCGCTCGTCGAGTCGGTGCTGGGCGCACTGCGCGTCGACTGGGAGGCCGTGCAGGCCCGGCGCCCGTTCCTGCATCCCGGTCGCGCGGGCGAGATTCGCTGCGGGGAGGACGTGCTCGGGATCTTCGGCGAGCTGCACCCGACCGTCGCCGCGACCTGGGGCTTCGACGCGCCCGTCGCCGTGCTGGCGATCGACCTCGGGAAGGCGATCGCGCACGCCGCGCAGGACGAGCTCTACGCCGACCTGACGAGCTTCCCGGAGCTGCGTCAGGACCTCGCCGTGATCGTCCCCGACGACGTGCCGGCGGCACG
>JADGPM010000124.1 GCA_017882425.1 Solirubrobacteraceae bacterium | reverse complement strand
GCGCGACCATCGCGCCAAATCCATTTCACCGCGACAGGCGTAGGCGGTGTGGATGGCGCCGGCGGCCGACGAGCCCGAGTCAGACGGCGAGCTGCTCTGCCGGATTGCGGTGCGGGATCTCGAGGCGTTCGAGATCCTTTACCGGCGCTACGCCCGCCCCGTCTACGGTCTGGCTCTGCGCCGGCTGCGCGATCGCGAGCGAGCCTCGGACGCGACCCAGCGGGCGTTTGCGGCGATCTGGCGCTCTGCGCCGACCTACGGTCCCGAGCGAAACGGTGGTGCGCGCTGGTTGTTCACGGTCGCGCGGAACGCGATCGCCGACGACGCACGCAGGGCGAGTCGGACGCTGCTCGCCGCGTCTACCGAGCTGCCCGAGGCCGCGTCACGTCCGCCGGCTTCGGAGTCAGTGGCCGAGGACGGCTGGCTGGCCTTCCGCGTCCACGCGGCCGTGGCCGAGCTCCCCGAGCCTGAACGGGTGCCGCTCGAGCTCGCCTACTGGGGGGGTCGCAGCCGGAGCGAGATCGCGGAGCTGCTCGGTCTGCCGCTCGGCACGGTCGAGACCCGCACGCGTAGCGCCTTCGCACGTCTGGCTGTGCGGCTCGAGGGACTTCGCTGAGCGAACACACGCCCGACCTCGCCGGCCTGATCGACGGACACGTGCTCGGCGGCTCGAAACGAGACCGGTTCACACGCGTCCACGACGTGCTGGTGCGGGCCGGGCCTCTCCCCGAGCTTCCGGACACGTTGGCGCGACCACCCGTTGTGGCCGTGCGGCGACTGCCCGGCGCCCATCCTGAGCGCTGACCGACCCGATCGCGACCTGACGCGGCCGTCAAACCGACGGCGGAGGTCGCGCGTACGGGGTGGGCAGGACACCCTTGTGAGAGAAGCGCGCGAACACGAAAGCGATCTAGCCCTCGATCACGGAATCGCACGTGCATTCTGGCTGCGAGCGCCGGGTTGCGGCGAGATCCGTCCGATCGGGCTCCGCGAGCCGGGGCCTGACGACGTGGTCGTGCGCACGCTGCGTTCGGGCGTCAGCCGCGGCACCGAGACGCTGGTGTTTCGGGGCGGCGTGCCGCCGGAGCAGCACGCGAGAATGCGGGCGCCGTTTCAGGACGGGGACTTTCCCGGGCCGGTCAAGTACGGCTACCTGAACGTCGGCGCGGTGGAGCACGGGCCGCCCGAGCTGCGCGGCCGCACGGTGTTCTGTCTCTACCCGCACCAGACCGTCTACGTCGTGCCGGCCGGCGCCGTTTCGGTCGTGCCGGAGGATGTCCCACCCGCCCGTGCCGTGCTCGCGGGTACCGTCGAGACCGCCGTCAACGCGCTGTGGGACGCCGCTCCGCTCGTTGGCGACCGGGTCGCAGTCGTCGGTGCCGGGATGGTCGGCTGCTGCGTCGCCCGACTGCTCCACCGGTTCCCGGCCGTGCAGGTCACCCTCGTGGACATCGATCCTGGCCGCGCGGAGGTCGCAGCCGCACTCGGCGTCGACTTCGCCCTCCCGGACGACGCGGCCGGCGGCAATGACCTGGTCGTGCACACGAGCGCGACCTCAGCGGGGCTCCAGCGCTCGCTCGACCTGCTCGCCCCCGAGGGCACCGTGATCGACCTCAGCTGGTACGGCGACACGGAGGTTCGGCTCTCGCTGGGAGGGGCGTTCCACGCCGGCCGCCTCGGCATCCGCTCGAGCCAGGTCGGCACCGTCTCTCCGGCCCGCGCCGCGCGCCGCACGGCGGCCGACCGGCTGGCGCTCGCCCTCGACCTGCTGCGCGATCCCGCCTTCGACGCGCTCCTCACCGGCGAGTCGCACTTCGACGAGCTGCCCGAGGTGATGGCCCGGCTGGCCGCGGGAAGCCTGCCGGCGCTGTGCCACACGATCAGATACGGCGAGGGATAGAGCGTGTTCTGCGTGACCGTCCGCGACCACATGCTGATCGCCCACAGTCTGCGGGGCGAGACGTTCGGGCCGGCACAGAGGCTTCACGGCGCGACGTACGTCATCGACGCCACGTTCCGGCGCGTGGATCTCGACGCCGACGGCGTCGTGGTCGACATCGGTCGAGCGGCCGAGGAGCTGCACACGGTGGTGTCGGAGCTCAGCTATCGCAATCTCGACGACGAGCCGGCACTCGCGGGCATGAACACCACGACGGAGGCGCTGGCTCGGCTGATCGCGAATCGGCTCGCGGAGCGTGTGCACGCCGGTGCTCTCGGTGACGCCGCTCGGGAGCTCGACGGGCTCGTCGTCACGCTGCGTGAGTCGCACATCGCCTCGGCGAGCTACGAGCGCGCGCTGTGACCACTGTGCACATGGTCGTTCCCGAAGGTATCGACGACCCGGCCCGGCCGAGCGGGGGCAACACGTTCGACCGCCGGGTGCGGCGCGGCCTCACCGCCGCCGGCTGGGCGGTGCACGTACACGCCGTGCCGGGATCGTGGCCGCGGCCCGATGCGCGGTCGTACGCCGCGCTCGCCGGCGCCGTCCGCCGGATCCCCGATGGTGCCGTCGTCCTGCTCGACGGGCTGGTCGCGTCGCCTGCCCCCGAGGTGCTGGTCCCGGAGGCGGGCCGCCTGCGGCTGGTCGCGCTCGTGCACATGCCGCTGGGCCACGGCACGACGGCTGACCGCGCCAGGAAACAGGAGGGCGCAGTGCTCTCGGCCGCGGCGTCGGTCGTCACCACCAGCGCCTGGGCTCGGCAAGTCCTCTTGGAGCTCTACTCGTTGCCGGGCGACCGCGTCCACGTCGCCGAGCCCGGTGCCGATGCCGCCGAGCTCGCGCCGGGGACCGCGACGGCCGGGGCGCTGCTCTCGGTGGCTGCGGTGATCCCCGGCAAGGGGCATGACGTGCTGCTCGACGCGCTCGCGATGCTGGCCGGCCCTCGTTGGCACTGTGTGTGCGTCGGCAGCCTGGAGCGGGACCCGGCCTTCGCCGAGTGTCTGCGTCGCCGTGTCCTCGACGGTGGGCTGGACGGCCGAGTGCGCTTCTCGGGGCCGCAGACCGGAGCCGATCTCGCCCGCAGCTACGGCGCGGCGGATGTGCTGGTGCTCGCGTCGCGCGCGGAGACGTACGGGATGGTTGTCACCGAGGCGCTTGCACGCGGCCTGCCGGTTGTCGCCGCCGAGGTCGGTGGGGTCCCGGAGGCCCTCGGGCACGGCGCCGACGGTACCCGTCCGGGGCTGCTGGTCCCGCCCGACGACCCGGCTGCGCTCCGCGACGCGCTCCGAGCCTGGCTCGAGGACGCCGAGCTGCGCCGGCGGTTGCGCCGGGCGGCGCGCGAACGGCGCGCGTCGCTCTCCCGCTGGTCGACGACCACATCCGTCATGGCCGATGTCCTCGCGGGGGCGGCGGGATGACCGTCGAGGCGATCCGGGTAAGCCCGGGCTGGCTCGACCTGCGCGAGCGCGCGGACGCGGCGGCCCGGGTGCGCGAGCTCGTCGGGCAGCTCTGCCGCCGTCTTCCGGCCGGCGGCCCCTGGGTGATCCACGACCTCGCGTGCGGCAGTGGGGCGATGGGCCGGTGGCTCGCGCCGCTCCTGCGCGGGCCGCAGCGCTGGGTCCTCCACGACCGGGATCCGGACCTGCTGGCGCTCGCCGCGACCGACGTGCCCGGTCCTGCGGCCGACGGGGCGGCCGTCGCCGTCGAGACCCGCCTGTCCGACGTCACGCAGCTCGGCCGGGACGAGCTCGCCGACGCCACTCTCATCACCGCGTCGGCGCTGCTCGATCTGCTGACGGGAGACGAGCTGGCGGCAGTGATCCGCGCGTGTGCCGGAGCGGGGTGCCCGGTGCTGTTCACACTCTCCGTCACCGGTCGCGTCCACCTCGCCCCGCCGGACCAGCTCGACTCTCGCGTGGCGGCCGCGTTCGACGCACACCAGCGCCGCATGACGCCGCGCGGCCGCCTGCTCGGCCCGGACGCCGTCGAAGCCGCTGTCGAGGGGTTCCGCCGGTTGGGGGCCGAGGTCATCGTCAGGCCGAGCCCGTGGCGGCTCGGCGCCGCCGAGGCGGGCTTGGCCGCGGAGTGGCTCACCGGCTGGGTCGGCGCCGCGTGCGAGCAGGAGGACGGGCTGGCCGCCGACGCGGATCTCTATCGCCGCCGGCGCCTGAGAGAGGCGGAAGCCGGCCGGCTCGCCGTCACCGTTGGCCACGCCGACTTGTTGGTGCTGCCGTGAGGACCGTTCCTTGGTGGGCGCGTCTCGCAGCCGCGGCAGCCACGCTTGCAGTCGTCATCTGGCGTCTCGGCGCCGGCCCCTTCCTCGACGGCGTGCGCGTGGTTGACGGCCGTGCTCTTCTGGTGGCGTCGGCGATCGGCCTCCTCACCACCCTCTGCTGTGCCTGGCGGTGGACGATCGTTGCCCGCGGCCTCGGCATCGAGCTGTCGCTGCCCGCCGCCGTCGCCGCCTACTACCGATCGGTGTTCCTCAACCTCACGCTCCCCGGCGGCGTCGCCGGGGACGTCCATCGCGGTGTCAGCCACGGGCGCGACGTGCACGACGTCGGTCGCGCCCTGCGGGCCGTCGCCTGGGAGCGCGCCGCCGGACAGTTCGTGCAGGCCTTGCTGACGATCGTCGTCCTGCTCGTGCTGCCGTCGCCCGTGCGCTCGTTCATGCCGCTGGTGTTGGTCGCATTGGCCGCGACGGCAATCGGCGTCGTCCTCGTCGACCGGGCGCGAGCGGGGGGTGGGCGCTCCCGTTGGGCGCGAGTGCGGAACGCGGTGGCGGCCGACCTGCGCGCCGGGCTGCTTCACCGGAAGGCGTTGCCGGCGGTCGCGCTCACGTCGGCGGTGGTCGTCCTCGGCCATGCGGTCACGTTCCTGGTCGCCGCACGGACGGCGGGCGTCAGCGCGCCACCCTCCCGGATGCTGCCGCTGGCGTTGCTCGCGATGCTGGCCATGGTGCTGCCGAGCGTCGCCGGCTGGGGGCCGCGCGAGGGCGCGACCGCGTGGGTGTTCGCCGCGGCCGGCCTGGGTGCGGATCGTGGCGCTGCGACCGCCGTCGCCTACGGCGTCATGGTGCTCGTCGCAGGCCTTCCGGGGGCGCTCGTGCTCGTCGCACAGTGGCTCTCCCGACCGGGGCTGGCGCCGCTCACCGAGCGCGTGTCGGTCGTCGTGCAACCTGAAGGAGCCGCGGATGCGTGACCGCCCATACACCCTCCTCTCCTGCAGCGTGTCGATCGACGGCTACATCGGCAACGCCGCCTCGCGGCTGCTTCTGTCCAACGAGGCGGACTTCGACCGGGTCGACGCCGTCCGCGCCTCCTGCGACGCGATCCTG
>JADGPM010000008.1 GCA_017882425.1 Solirubrobacteraceae bacterium | reverse complement strand
GGCGTGATGTCCTTGAAGAGGATTCCCGGGCTCGGGAAGTCCGGGATGTCGCGGATCAGCGCGCGCAGGTCGGCAGACACCGCCGCCCCCGCCTACGCGATGAGCCTGCGCAGGTCGCGCGTGAGCAGCAGGTGCTTGAGGTGCGTGGTGACGGCCGCGAGGTTCTCGAGCGCGTCGACGGCCTCGCGCCGGCGCTCGGGATTGCGCGAGCGCAGCGATGGGGCGAGGATCTGCTGCAGGAGCGCGGTCTCGCGGTCCGCGGAAGTCCGGAAGACGCGCAGGTTGCGCCCGCCCACGCCGTAGCGTGCGAGCTCGACGACGGCACGGACGATCTCACGCTCGGTGTCGTCGTAGTACTTCGTGCCGCCGCGCGGCTGGCCGCTGATCACGCCGTAGTCCTCGAGCTCGTGGATGAGCTTGGGGTCCGCGCGCGTCTCCTCGACGACGTCCTCCAGCGAGTAGAGCGCGCCGCTGGACGGCGCGGTGATCGTCGGCCGGCGCTTGGGGCGCGCGCCGGTATCCGCGGCGGCCTGCGGGGCCGTGATGTCCGTCTCGGCGCGGCCGGAGGCGAGCTCCTGGCGGATGACACGCAGCGGCAGGAACTCGTCGCGCTGCAGGCGCAGGATCGTCCGCAGCCGCGCGACGTCGCCGGCGGAGTACAGGCGATACCCGCCGGGCGTCCGCTTGGGCGCCAGGAGCTTCTGGTCCTCCAGGTAGCGGATCTTGGAGATCGAGATGTCCGGGAACTCCTGGACCAGCGCCTTGCAGACCGCGCCGATCGTCATCGACTTCGTCCGCGGGCCCTCCTCCGGGATGCTCGTCTCGTGCGTCCCGCTGTCCTGGTCGACGGCCATCAGCGTGTCAGCGCGACAGGAACGTGAGCTTGTACTTGCCGACCTGCAGCTCGTCGCCGTCCTCGAGCAGCTGCGAGTCGATCCGGCGGCGGTTGACGTAGGTGCCGTTCAACGAGCCGAGGTCGTCGAGGAACAGGTCGCCGCCGCGGCGCACGATCAGTGCATGGTCGCGCGAAACGGTGACGTCGTCGAGGAACACGTCGGATTCAGGCCGCCGGCCGATCGTCATGCGCTCGCTGTCGAGCGCGAAGCTCTCACCCACGCGGCCACCGCCGGCGCGCACGACGAGCGCGGCGCCCTCCTGGGCGACGAGGTCGTCGAGCTCGACGGGCACGAGCTCACCGGCCTCGTCGATGCGGTAGGTCGCGGTCGAGGATTCGGCCGCGGGCTCCTGCAGGTCGCCCAGATACGCACCGCACTTCTGGCAGTAGTTGGCTCCGTCGGTGTTGACGAACCCGCACTCAGGGCAGTGCAGCGCCACGAGGACCGTGTCCCTACTCGGCGTCCGCCGCGTCGGCGGAGCCGGCCTTGCCGGCCAGGATGTCGGTCAGGCGCTGCACGTCGGCGCCGGAGATGATCTCCTCGCCGCCCTCGTGCTTCTTTCGCAACCGGTTGACGAGCTCCGCGCGCAGGATGTCGATCTTCCCGTGCAGGATCCGCCGCCGGTAGGAGATCTCGGTCTCCTCGTCGGTGAGCGACTGGATCAGACCCTTGAGCTCATCGTCGGTGAGCGAGCCCAGATCGGGGAAGGTGTCGTCCATGGCGTGCGCGTTCTCCTCGTCGGACGCGGGAACCCCCGCGGCGGCGCGAGCATACCAGCGCCTCGCCGGGGGTCAACGTCAGGTTGAGGTTGCGCCCCCGGTCAGCTGCGCGTGCGCGGCCCGCGCGTACTCGACGGTGGCGATCACCAGCAGCACCACGCCGATGGCGAGCAGCACCGCGCCGAAGGTCCGCAGCCCGCACAGCCCGAAGAACAGCGCGGCCATCGTCGGCCACACGCCCCAGCGCCCCCACCAGTTGATCTTCAGCTCAACGCCGCGCCGCAGCGCGAACGGCCCGACGAGCAGCATCAGCGCCTCGCGCGCGATCAGGATGGCGAGCAGCCAGCGCGGCAGCAGGTCGAAGCGCCAGCAGACCACGACCCCGCAGATCACGAGCAGCCGGTCGATGACCGGGTCGAGCATCGCACCCATCCGGCTGTACTGACCGGTGACGCGCGCCGCCATCCCGTCGAGCGCGTCGCCGTAGGCGATCATCGCGAAGACGATCGCCGGTCCGGCGCCCACGCCGTCGGTCCGCCAGGCGAGGACGACGAACACCGGCAACAGCGCGAGGCGCACATAGCCGATCGCGTTCGGGACCGTCCATGGGCGCAGCGGCTGACCCGGCTGGGTCTCGGCCGGCGGCGGCCCCGAGCGGTCCAGGCCCGAGAACCGGCGGAACGTGAGCTTCTGACGAGCGGGAGGCTCGCTCACGGCGCCCCTAGGGCTGCTCGCGCAGCAGCGCGTCGACGGCCTGCGCGGCACCCTCGCGCAGCGGCACCGCGCGCAGCTCGGTGCGTCCGCGGCGCCCCTGCGCCTCGACGAGCCCGTCCTCGAGCGTGCGGCGCCCGACGGTGAGCCGCAGCGGGCAGCCGAGCAGCTCGGCCTCGGCGAACTTCTCCCCCGGCCCGGTCTGGCGGTCGTCGTAGACGACGTCGATCCCGGCGCCCTGCAGCTCGGCGTAGAGGACCTCGGCGGCGTCGCGCTCGGGCGTGCCGTCCTTGCCGAGCCCGACGAGGTGCACCTGCCACGGCGCGAGCGCGCGCGGCCAGGAGATCCCCTTCTCGTCGGCGTACTGCTCGATCGCCGCCGCGGCGATGCGCGCGGGCCCGATCCCGTAGGAGCCCATCCAGATGAGCTGCTCGGCGCCCTGCTCGTCGAGGTAGGTCGCGCCCAGCGGCTCGGAGTAGCGCGTGCCGAGCTTGAAGATGTTGCCGACCTCGATCGCCGGCTCGATGCGGATCGCGTGGCCACCGACCGTGTCGCCCTCCTCCACGCGGCGCACGTCGGCGCGCTCGAAGGCGAAGTCGCGGCCCGGCTCGACCCCCTCCAGGTGCATGTCGGGCCGGTTGGCGCCGGCGACGAAGCCGCCGGACGGATGGTCGGCGATCGCCGCGTCGAGCAGCACCTGCAGCTGCGAGCCGACCGGGCCGATGTAGCCGGCCGGCCCGATGCGCTCGGCGATCTCGTCCTCCTGGGCGGGCCGGAAGCCCTGCCCCAGGTGGTTCGTGAGCTTGATGTCGTTCACGCGGTGGTCGCCGCGCAGCACGACGAGGGTCATCGCGCCGTCGTCCTTGACGACCGGATAGGCCTTCAGCAGCGCCCCCGCGGGCACGCCGAGATGGGCGGCGACGGCCTCGATCGTCGTCATGCCCGGGGTCGCGATCTCCTCGGGCGCGGAGCGCGGCGCGGGCATCGCGACCGGCTGGGGTTCGGCGCTCGCGATCTCGACGTTCGCCGCGTAGCCGGGCGCCAGCGCGACGTCGTTCTCGCCGGCGGGGCAGGGCGCCATGTACTCGTGCGCGCCCGTGCCGCCCATCATCCCGACGTCGGAGTCGACCTTGTACCACTCCAGGCCGGTGCGATCGAAGATCCGGTCGTAGGCGAGTTCGTGCTTGGCATAGCTCTCGTCGAGTCCGGCCGGATCGCGGTCGAAGGAGTACGAGTCCTTCATGATGAACTCGCGGGTGCGCAGCACGCCGGCGCGCGGGCGCGGCTCGTCACGGCCCTTCGTCTGGAAGTGGTAGAGGATCATCGGCAGCTCGCGGTAGCTGCGCACGATCTGCGAGACGTGGAAGGTCACCGCCTCCTCGTGCGTCATGGCGAGCACGAGTTCGCTGCCGCGGCGGTCCTGGAGCTTGAAGAGCTCATCGATCTGATCGCGTCCGGTCCGGCGCCACAGCTCGCGCGGATGGATGACGGGCATCAGCAGCTCCTGGCCGCCGATCGCGTCGATCTCCTCGCGGATGATCTGCACGACGTTCTGGTGCACCCGCCACCCCGCCGGCAGCCACGTCCAGAGCCCCGCGCCGAGCTGGCGCACGAGCCCGGCGCGCACCCCGAGGATGTGCGAGAGCGCCTCGGCGTCGGCGGGCGCCTCGCGTTCGGTGGGCAGCAGCAGGTTCGTCATGCGCATGGCGGCGCCAAGCCTAGTGTTCTGCGCGCCGGGCGC
>JADGPM010000123.1 GCA_017882425.1 Solirubrobacteraceae bacterium | reverse complement strand
GAGAAGGTCGCCCACCTGCACCTCGACGCGCTCGGCGTGAAGCTCACGCGCCTGCGCCCCGATCAGGCCGCCTACATCGGCGTGTCGATCGACGGGCCCTACAAGCCCGACAGCTACCGCTACTAGGGGAGTCATCGCCACCGGGCGACAGCTCCCGCTGCACGACGTCGCCGACCTCGGCCTTGCCGGGGCCGGCGACGCGCGCATCGCGTGGGCCGGCGGCCAGATGCCGGTCCTGCGGCGCATCGGCGAGCGGTTCGCCGCCGAGCGCCCGCTGGAGGGGGTCAGCGTCGCGCTCTGCCTGCATGTCACGGCCGAGACGGCGAACCTCGTGCGCGTGCTCGTCGCGGGCGGGGCGGACGTCGCGCTCTGCGCCGCCAACCCGCTCTCCACCCAGGACGACGTCGCCGCGGCGCTCGTCGCCGGCGACGGCGTCGAGGTGCATGCCGTCCACGGCGAGGACCTCGACCGCTACGCCGCCCATGTCGGCGCGCTCGTGGCCCGCGAGCCGGACGTCACGGTCGATGACGGCGCCGACCTCGTGACCGTGCTCCACGAGGCGCGCCCGGAGGTCGTCGAGCGCATGCGCGGCGCGACCGAGGAGACGACGACCGGTCTCGTCAGGTTGCGCGCGATGCACGCGGAGGGCCGCCTGCGCTGCCCGGTGATCGCCGTCAACGAATCGCGCACCGAGCGCGCCTTCAACGACCGCTACGGGACCGGCCAGTCGACGCTCGACGGCATCCTGCGCGCCACCAACGTCCTGCTGGCGGGCGCCACGGTCGTCGTGCTGGGCTACGGCTGGACCGGGAAGGGCATCGCGCTGCGCGCCCACGGCCTCGGCGCCAGCGTCGTCGTCTGTGAGGTCGACCCGGTCCGTGCGCTCGAGGCGCGGATGGAGGGCTTCGTCGTGCTGCCGGCGCTCGAGGCCTCAGAGCGCGGCGACGTCTTCATCACCGTCACGGGGGCCACGTCCGTCCTGCGCGGCGAGCACTTCGAGCGCATGAAGGACGGCGCGATCCTCGCCAACGCCGGGCACTTCGACGTCGAGATCGACCTCGGCGACCTGGCGGGGGTCGCGGGGGCCCGGCGCGCGGTGCGCCCGCTCGTCGAGGAGTACGAGGTCGGCGGACGGCGCCTGAACCTGCTGGCCGGCGGGCGCGTCGTCAACCTCGCGGCCGCCGAGGGGCACCCTTCGGCGGTGATGGACCTCTCCTTCGCCACGCAGGCGCTCGCGGTCGAGGATCTCGTCCGCGGCGACGCGGGCCTCGGCCCGGGCGTCCACCCGTTTCCCGCCGCCCTGGATCGCGAGGTCGCGCGCCTGAAGCTCGACGCGCTCGGCGTCGCGATCGACGAGCTGACGGCCGACCAGGCCGCGTACCGGACGTCCTGGGTGCCGGCGCCCCACGAGGACTAGGAGCTGCGCCCGTCCGTCGCGCCGCGCCCCACCCCGCTAGCCTCCGGCCGCGATGCCCGGCCTGCACCAGCTTCGCGACCGCCTGCGCCTGCGCCAGCGGTTCCGGGATCCCGTGGAGGTCAAGGGCGACGGCGAGCTGCGCTGGTGGACCGAGGAGTGGGACCCGGTGCTGCGGGCCGGCGGCCACAGCCCGTCCGACGTGTCCTCGCTGCTCGGCGGTGAGCCGGTCGCGGACACCTACGAGGGACGCCGCTGGCAGCAGGCCCGGGCCGAGGTTCCCCGCGTCCTGCGCGAAGCCGCCATCGACGACCCCGCCTTCTTCGACGGCAAGGTCGTCGTGGACATCGGACCCGGCGCGCTCGGCTTCCCCGACGCGTGCCCCGCGCGCATCAGCATCGGCGTCGAGCCGCTGGCCCGGCGCTTCGCCGACGCGGGGCTGCTGCTCAGTGGATCGCCCGCCATCTACCTCGCGGTGCGCGCCGAGGCGATCCCACTGCTCTCCGGCTCCGTGGACGTCGTCGTGGCGCGCAACAGCCTCGACCACGTCGACGACCCGCAGGCGACCCTCGCCGAGGCACGTCGTCTCCTGCTGCCCGGCGGCACGCTGATCCTGAACTTCGACGTCGAGCACACGCCGACGGAGACGGAGCCGCACGCGCTCACGCTGGCCGGCGTCCGGTCGTGGCTGGCCGATGGCTTCGCGGTCGTCCATGAGCGTGAGCTGCCGCACGGACACGGCGGCGACGGACACGCGGCGATCCTCGTCGCGACGCGGCTGTCGCCTTGAGTCGGCCGCGCAGGTCGAGATCGGGAGCTCGAGGACCGCGAGGATCCGGCCGGCCGGCAGAACGCCGACCGGCCGGAGCGCTTCACGTCGATCAGCGGCGCCCGGACAGCGCGCCGAGGAAGCCCGGCCCGTTGGGCGAGCCGATGCCCGTGACGTCGTCGTACCCGGGACGCGTGAAGATCGTCGTCGGGACGTCGAGCGAGCGCAGCAGCGTCGCGGTCCCGTCGGCGGCGTTCTCCCCGTTGAGGTAGTTCACGCGGACGACGGCCTTCGGCTGCCACGGCGTGCGTTGCACGTCGTGCAGCGCAGGCGAGCCGGCGAGCCGGTAGAGCGCGGGGTTGGCGAACCCGTGCGGCCTCCCGGCGGCCTGGTCGGCGAGCGCCATGATCCCCGCCATCAGCGGCGAGGACAGGCTGGTCCCGCCGATCCGGTACTCGTCGTAGTACGTGCCGTCGGAGAACTCCTGCGTCTGCCCGACCCGCATGCCCGTCTGCGGGTCGCCCAGCGCCGCGACGTCCGGCACGGCGCGACCCTTCTGGCCCCCGAAGTAGCGGGAGATCTGGTTGGGCACGACGCCGCGCTGGTACCACGGCTGGGCGAACAGCTGGCTCGTCCCGCCGCCGCCGCCGTACAGGTAGTCCCCGGGCGGAGCCGGGTCCCAGGCGTTCCCGCTCAGCGTCGAGGTCGCCGTGCTCCAGCCGGTCTCGAACTGGTAGTCGTCGCCCCGCCCGACGCCCAGCGACGTGCCGCCGACGGCGGTCACGAGCGGGTGCGAGGCCGGGAAGTCGACCGTCCGCACGCCGACGTCGGCGACCTCGTCACCGTCGTCGCCGGAGGAGAAGTACATCCCGATGCCCTCGATCGCAGCCTGGCGGAACGTGTCGTTCCAGGCCTGCAGCAGCCCGGCGTCGAGGTCCTCGCCGACGTCACCGTAGGAGTTCGTGACGATCTGGGCGAGCCCGCCGTCGACGATCGTGTTGAGCGCGCCGATCAGCGCCTCGTCGTAGCAGTCCTGACCGCCGACGTAGAGCTCGTCGGCCTTCGGCGCCATCGAGTGGACGGCCTCGACGTCGAGCGTCTGCTCGCCGTACCAGCCCTGCGGGTCGCACTCGTTGTCGGCGGGGACGTCGAAGATCCCGTCGGGAACGATCTGCTGGTAGCGCACAGGCGGCAGGCCGTGGCGGCGCGAGTACTCGTTGACGTCCTGGCGGATCGTCGGCGAGGCGAACGCGTCGACGATCGCGACCGTCTGGCCGCGGCCGTCGAGCCCGGAGCGGATCGCGTTCTTGACGCCGTAGGCGCCCTCGAGCTGGTCGGGCAGGTAGCCGCACGGTGCGTAGGACTGGAAGGCCCCGAACGCCCTGGGCACATTGCGCGCGATCTTCTCGCCGAAGTAGTTCGAGCACGGCGGGGCGTTGCGGAAGCCGGGGCTGGGCCCCGCGTCGGGCGCCGTCGTCGGGGTCCCTGTGACGGGGCCCGCGTCCGGCGCGCTCGGCGGAGTCGCCGTGCCGGTCGCGTCGAGCGGGCGGATGCGGCGGTTCGAGCCGTCGAGTCCGACGACGCCCGCGATGCGCGAGGCGACGTCGCTGGGGACCTGGAGGTTCGCGTCCGGTGCGGGGAGCGTGTCGCCCGCGACCTTGTAGGCGCGCAGCTGGGCACCGAAGGCGCCCTCGATCTGGGCGACGGTGCCGGTCGCTGCGACCCAGCGGTTGTTCTGCGGGACGTGGCTGGAGACCGTGAAGCCGGCCTGCGTCAGCCAGGCGCGGATGGCGGCCACGTCATCGGCGGTCGGCGCGTACTGCGCGCGGAAGTCGGCGGGGGAGAGGTAGCTCCCGTAGTTGGCGCTCGCCGGGTCGGTGACCGCGGCGATCTGCGCGTCGAGCTGGTCGCTCTGGCGGAGCTTCAGGTAGACGACGAAGCCCTTGCGCTGGTCGTTGGGGATCGAGCCGACCTGGTTGGCGGGAGTCGCCCAGGTCGGCGTGCTCCCCGGCAGCGCGGTCGCGGCGGGGGACGTCGTGGTGGCGGCGCCGGCGGGCGCGACCAGTGTGATCGCCGCCAGCGCGGCTCCGGCAGTTGCCGCGGACAGCGCGCGGCGGAGACGGCGTTGCATAGGTGTTCCTCCCATTCACCGGAGCCTCATGCCCGGATCGCAGAGGCAGGTTCTACAGGACTGCCCGGCTCGGCATGGATAGGTTGGCGCCATGTCGATGGACGATCTGGAGCAGGGTGTGCAGAAGCTGCGCGAGGACGGCGCGGGCGACGCGGTGATCGCCGCGTTC
>JADGPM010000122.1 GCA_017882425.1 Solirubrobacteraceae bacterium | reverse complement strand
GTGCGGATGCCCAGATCGGCCTGCAGCGACGGCAGCGCGACGATCACCACCGTCACGTTGAGCGTGACGAGGAAGACGCCGAGCGTCAGCGCGAACAGCGCGAGCGACCGATGCTCGCTGCCGGCCGTGGGGATCCGTCGCATTGCCGACGCACCCTAGCCTCCGGCCCCGCGCGGCCGCCTCAGCCCCCGCGCGGCGTGTCCTCAGTGCTCAGGCGACGGCGAGTGCGCGGCCGGCGCGCACGCGGCGCTCGAGATCCTCGTAGCCCGGGAGGACCGGCGCCACGTCGATGTGGCCCGCCGGGCCGTCGATCCGCAGCGTCTCGCGGCCGAGGAACCTGCGCTCGGAATGGACGCTCGCGATGTCGTCCCACGCAAGGTGGGTGCGGCCGGTGAGCGTCCAGGCGTCGATGCCGTCATCCGAGATCTCGACGCGCTCGGCGCGCCGCGCCGCGGGCCAGAGCGCACCCGCCAGGCTCCGGACGACCGCGCTGCGATCGGCGACCGCGTGGGCCGCGTTGCGGAACGGGCAGTGCTCGAACGCGTAGATCTCAGGCATGCGCGCAGTATCTGCGCGGCCGGGTGCCGGCCGCATGCCGCGTACGGGTGACATGGCGCGGCCTCGGGGGCCGTCAGTGGAGCTGCCGGCCGAACTCCCAGTGGTGGCCGAACGGGTCGCACACGCGACCGATGCGCCATCCGTGCCCCTCGTACATCTCCGCGACCACGACCGCTCCCGCGGCCACGGCGCGCGCGAACAGCGCGTCCGGGTCGTCGACCTCCACGATCATCCGCACGGACCCGGCGCCCAGCGTCTCGGGACTGCAGCCGGGGTCGTCGGCAAGCCAGAACGCCGTGCCCGCGAACGCGAGCTGCGAGACGATCTCCCCCTCCTCGTTGGCGTGGCGGTGCAGCTCCTCGGCGCCGAATGCCGCCTGGTAGAACTCCACCGCCTCGGCGCCCCGGAGCACCGAGAGCCACGGCGTGATGGATGCCGTGCCCGGTCCCGGCGCGTCGCTCATGCGGGCGACCATACGCGTCCCGTGCCCCGGAAGGGGCATTGACATCGCTCGAAAGGCGTACAACGGTGCGGTTCAGGGCAACGCAGCACGGTCGCGTCCCGTCAAGCCGGGTTTCCGGAAGGGGACGGGGATGCGCAGGACACGCGCAGAGCATGGTCAGATCCTGCCGCTCGTCGCCGTCGCGCTGGTCGCGATGCTCGGCATCGCGGCGTTCGCGACCGACGTCGGCTTCGCCTACTACGCCAAGCGACAGCTGCAGAGCGCGACCGATGCGGCGGCGCTCGCCGGCGCGCAGGACCTGCCGAACGCCACGACGGCGATCGCAACGGCAACCAGCTATGCCGCGGCCAACACGCCGACGAACCTCTCGAGCTCCCAGTTCACCTACGCCGCGAAATGCACCACCCTCGCGGTCAACGCGGTCGGCTGCGTCGCGGCCACGAATCCGAACGAGCTCGTCGTCACGGCGACTGCGAGCACCAACACGTCGTTCGCGGGGATCTTCGGCCTCAAGCACTTCAACGTCACGGCGCACGCCAACGCGTGCAGTCCGTGCTCGTCCACGCCGGTGGACGTCGTGATCGTGCTCGACCGCACGGCCTCGATGTGCCAGCCGACCGGGTCGGGGCAGACGTGCACCGACCTCAACAACGCCAAGAGCGGCATCCGCACGATGCTCGGCGTCCTCAACCCGCCCTACGCCCAGATCGGGATGGTGGCGTTCCCGCCCGTGCAGACGGCCACGACGGATGTGTGCGCCGACCCATACACGAGCGACCCTTCGGGCACCCCCAGCCTGCACAACGGCATCAACGGCGATCTCCTGGCCTACGACGGGTACGACACGGCGACGCGCGGCTACGTGACCGACTCACTCAACGGCAACTACAAGGACAGCGCCGGCAACCTGGTCACGACGTCGGGCCTGTACCTGCACTCGATGCCGGGCAACGACACGATGTGCGTGGTCCCCGACGGCCTGACCTCCTACAGCGAGGCGCTGCGGCAGGGCCAGGCCGAGCTCGTTCGCCATGGCCGGCCGAACGTGCCCGACTTCATCGTCTTCCTGACCGACGGCGAGGCCAACATCGGCAGCGTCTACAGCAAGAACGACGCGACGTTCCCGCAGAACGGCATCGACGATCAGCAGCCGTGCCAGTCGGGCATCAACGCCGCGACGAAGATCAAGGCGACCGGCACGACGATCTACAGCATCGGGTTCGGACTCGGCGCTGCGACGCCCTGTACGCACGGCACGTTCATGAAGAAGGCGTCCAACGGCAGCTGGACGACGGCGTGCACCACGGGCACGACCGGCTGCTACCACTTCGCGAGTGTCGGCAACCTCAAGGAGAGCCCCGCGATCACCTCGTACTTCGCCGTGTCGAGCATCGCGTCGGCGCCGGCCGACTTCTACAACCAGCCGACCACGAGCGTGCTCGACGCGGCGTTCGCGTCCATTGCGACGGACATCGGCTCGGGCTCGAGCCGGCTCGTGACCGACGGCTTCTAGCCCCTCAGCCGCTCGCGAGCAGCGCAGCGACGTCGAGCGGCCCGCGGTCCGGCCCCCACTCCGCGCGCGGGCGGTCCCACATGAGCTCGACGCCGTTGTCGTCGGGGTCGCGGAAGTAGACGGCGAGCGAGTAGCCGTGGTCGCCCGCCTGCCAGATCGGCACGCCGGCCTCGACGAGCGTGCGCACGGCAGTGACCAGCGACGCGCGCGTCGGGTAGCGGATCGCGAAGTGATGCAGCCCCGCCGAGTCGCGCGGCGCGGGTGCGGCGCCCTCGCTGTAGAAGACGTTGAGCGCGAGATGGTGGTGGTAGCCGCCGGCCGAGAGGAAGACGCCCCAGTCGGTTCGCACCTGCACCTCGAGCCCGAGCAGGCCCTCGTAGAACGCCAGCGCGCGGTCGAGGTCGGCGACGTTGAGGTGTACGTGCCCGATGTCGGCGCGGGGATCGATCGTCATCGCCGGATCCTAGGCGCCTTGACACGCTCTCCAGCATCTTAGAATATACGTCCGATATGCAAGATGAGGCGACGGGGGGCGTGAACGACCGCATCGCGCTGCGCGTGCGCGAGCTGCGCGCGGCACGCGGGCTGTCGCTCGCGGCGCTCGCGCAGCGCTGCGGCGTCAGCCGCTCGATGATCTCGCGCATCGAGCGCGCGGAGAGCAGCCCGACCGCCGTCCTGCTCGACAAGCTCGCGGCCGGGCTCGACGTGCACGTGGCGACGCTGTTCGAGCCGCCGCAGCCGGCGGCGGGGCCGGTCGCCCGCGCCGCCGAGCAGACGCCATGGCGCGATCCCGAGTCGGGCTACGTGCGGCGCAGCGTCTCGCCCGGCGGGGGCGCCTCCCCGATCCAGATCGCAGAGGTCTCCTTCCCCGCCGGCGCGCGCGTGGCCTACGAGACGCCTGGACGCGATTCCGTCGTGCAGCAGCAGGTCTGGGTGCTCGAGGGCTCGATCGACGTCACGGTGGGCGACGAGCGCCACCGCCTCGGCGAGGGCGACTGCCTGGCGCTCGCCCTCGACCGCCCCGTCGTCTACCACAACCCCGCGGGCGTCGTCGCCCGCTATGCCGTCGTGACCGCGAGCCCCTCGCATGCCAGGAGCTGAGATGCCCGAGCCGGCCGTCCGCCGAGTGACCGCGGTCTCCGACCGGCAGATCGCCGAGCTCGCCGAGCTCCTGATCGACTGCGTGGCGGGCGGTGCTCCGGTGACGTTCATGCACCCGCTCTCGACGGACCGGGCCGAGGCCTTCTGGCGCCAGGTCGCGGACGCGGTGGGTGCGGGCGAGCGGGCGCTGCTCGTGGCCGAGGATGCGAGCGGCATCGTCGGCACCGTGCAGCTCATCTTCCCGCCATTCGAGAATCAGCCCCACCGCGCGGATCTCGCGAAGATGCTCGTGCTCCGCCGGGCGCGCAGGCAGGGCCTCGGGGCGGCGCTCATGCAGGCCGCCGAGCAGGTGGCCGCCGAGTGCGGCAGGACGCTGCTCGTGCTCGACACCGCCACGGGGAGCGATGCCGAGCGGCTGTACGCGCGCCTCGGCTGGCAGCGCGTCGGAGTCATCCCGGACTACTCGCTCATGCCGCACGAGGGCATGTGCGACACCACCTACTTCTACCGCCGGATCGGCGGCTGACGCGCAGCGCTCAGCGCGGGCCGAGGAGATCCCAGCGGTTGCCGGCGATGTCGACGAACACGACGACCTGCCCGTAGGGCTCGGCGCGCGGCGTCGTCACGAACTCCACGCCTGCGGCGGCCATGCGCTCGTAGGCGGCATCGAAGTCGTCGACGCGCAGGAAGAGCCCGACCCGCCCCGCGAACTGATCGCCGACGACGGCCGCCTGCCGTTCGCCGTCGGCACGGGCGAGCAGCAGACCCGTCTGCGCGCCCGGCGGGCGGACGACGACCCAGCGCTTCGGGCGCCCGTCGTTCGTCAGCGACGGCGAGTCCTCCACGAGCTCGAAGCCGAGCACATCGACGAAGAAGTCGATCGCGGGCTGGTACTCGTCGACCACGATCGACACGAGCTCGAGTTGCATCGCGCCAGCATAGGCGCCGAGCCCGCTGCGCCCGAGCGCGACGACGTGCGCGCCATCAGCTCGGCGATCGGCCCCACGGCGCCCGGGCGTTCAGCGCCCACCCGGCAAGCAGCGCGGGCAGGGCGTAGCAGACGACCGCGACCACCCCGATCGCGTGCCCGAGCGGGCCCTCGCCGAGGATCCACCCCGCGTGCCACACGCCCCATTGCTCGCCGGCCGCCGCGACGGCGAAGGCGCCTGCGAAGACCGGGATCGCGTACTTCCCGAGCGCCAGGGCTGCCCCCAGCGGGATCAGCAGGACGACCGCCACCACGGCTTCATGCGACATCGCGCGTCCCGCGTTCGCCCCGGGGGGCTACCATGCATTGGAGCGGGGACCGGTTGCACACGCCGCCCCGCCCCAAGGACGCAGGCGCTTCGTCGATCACGGCCGACCGGGATCGCGCGATGCGGCGCCGCGTCACCGAGAGGTGGAGGACAGCCGTCATGCCCAAACGAGGCCCCTGGTACTCGACGCGACCCGTGGCGACCAAGCACCACGACAATTCGCTCTGCATCGAAGGCAACAATATCGAGGACCGCAACCTCGCCCGCGGCACGGGAAAGCTCCCGCTCTGCAGGCGGTGCGCGGAGCTCAACGCGGCGGGCAAGTAGCCGCCGGTCCGCCGACCTGTTCGCGGGAGCGCCGCCCGAGCTCGCTCGCCGCTGCACGACGCGCGACCACGATGCCCGCGTGCCAGCCCGGTGCGCGTCCACCGGCCGGCGGCCGGATCGATTCGATGGCGAGCCCGCTCCGGACGATCAGCCAGGAGATCACGGAGTTCGAGTTCCACATCTCCCCCGCCCGCAGCTCGTCGCGACCCATACGGGGAAAGGAACCTCGGACACGCTGTCCCACAACAGCTGCGCGCGGCATCCGGCAGAACCCCTAGCCCCAGCCGCGGCCAAGTACGCGCAGTCGTGCGGACAGGTTGACCCACGCGTGGGGCGGCGGTTGAATTGGCGCTCCGACTCCGAGCGAAGGGCCGTCCGATGCCGCACTACGTCCTGCTCATGAACTGGACCGATCAGGGGGTCAAGAACTTCAGGGACTCGGTCGGTCGCGCCGATGCCGCCCGCGCGGCACTGGCCGCCCGGGGCATCGACCTCAAGGACATCTACTGGACGATCGGCGGCTACGACCTCGTGTGCGTCGCCGAGGCGCCCGACGACGCGCTGCTCTCCTCCGCGCTGCTCGTGCTCGGAGCCCAGGGCAATCTCCGCACGACGACGCTGCGCGCGTTCACGGGCGACGAGTTCCGGAGCGTGATCGAGACCGCCGGGTAAGTGCCCCTCGGGAGCGCGCGGGACACGTCACGGCTCGTCCTGGCGCCGCTTCCACTCCGCGAGATCGCCCCCGCCCGCGCGCGCTGGGCCCGTGTGGCGGATGCCGAAGAAGCGCGCCGGGAACCACCACTTCACCAGGCGCCCGACCGCCGTGCGCCGGCACCAGCAGCCGGGGTCGCACCCGCACGTCTTCCCGCGGGGGTTGTGGATCCGGCGAAGGGCGGCGAGCGCCACGGCGACAGCGTACGACCGCGCTCGTGTCGTGTGCAACGCGCGGGCTATCGCCTCTCGCCGTCGAGCGCGTCCATGTCTGCCGGCCACGGGAGCGGAAAGAGCTCCCGATAGCGACGGCCCTCCTCGACGACGCGCGCCACCGAGGGGCGCGTCATGAGGTCGCGGTAGTAGCGCGCGATGCCGACCTGGCCGCTCTCGTCCCAGCGGTGGACGGCGCGCGTGTAGAACAGCGCCGGCGCTGCGGCGCAGTCGGCGACGGTGAACTCCTCGCCCGCGGCCCACCGCCGCGTGGCGAGCCGGGCTTCGAGGGCGACGTAGGCGGAATCGAGCAGGCTGCGCGCCTCGGCCACGCCGTAGGGGTCGCCGCGACCTTCGGGACGCAGGCTGTCACCGACGATCTTCTGCATCGGAATCGCGACGTACTGGTCGAAGAAGCGATCCCAGAGGCGCGCCTGCAGCGCCTCGGCCCGGCCGCGCGGAATCAGCGCAGGACCGTCCGGCGCGAGCTCCCCGAGGTATTCGATGATCGTCGTCGACTCCGGCAGCGTCAGCCCGGCGGACTCGTCGCGCAGCACGGGCATGCTCGCGATCGGCCACAGAGCCGCCAGCTCGTCGCGGCCTTCGGTGCCCTCGACGAGGCGCGTCGCGAACGGCACGTCGAGCTCGTAGAACGCAACGCGCACCTTCTGGCAGAAGGCGGCGAACGGGTGCTCATAGAGGACGAGGCTCATGCGGCTCCACTTCGGTGTCTGCATCCGGTCGGACGACGATGACATTCGCCGTGGATCGACGACTTCCGCCCCCGGCACGGACCGCATCGCCTGACGACGTGCCGGCCGGCCCTGCGCGGAGACGCGGCGTGGCCTTCCTACACTCCGCGGAATGGCCTCTCCGCCCGCGCGCAGCACCGAGCCACGGGCGGGGAGTCGCCCGGCTGCGCTGCATGGCTCGCGCGCAGCGGCGTTCCGGGCGGTCAGCGCTCAGCCGAGCCTGCGCCGGGTCGAGATCGGCTGGGCGGGCGTCGTCACGGGCGAGTCGATCGCCCAGATCGCCATCGGCGTCCTGGCCTACCACGTGGCCGGCGTCGGCGGCCTCGGGCTGCTCGTCGCCCTGCAGATGCTGCCCTCGGCGCTCCTGGCCCCGACGCTCGCAACGCTCGGCGATCGCTTCCGGCGCGAGCGGCTGATGCTGGGGTGCGACACGGCGCGCCTCGCGATCGCCCTCGCGGCGGCGATCGCGGCCGACGCCCATGCGGGCCAGGCGGTGCGCTACGCCGTCGCGATCGGGCTCGCGCTCGCGCAGAGCACCTTCAACCCGGCCCAGCGGGCGCTCGTCCCGCTGCTCGTCGCGACGCCGTCCGAGCTGACGGCGGCAAGCGTCGTCACGGGCCTCATCCAGGGCATCTGCCAGGTCTCCGGCCCGGCGCTCGGCGGCCTCGTGCTCGTGCTGGCGGGTGCGCCGGCGGCCCTGCTCGTGGCCGCCGGCTGCTTCGCGGTCGCGGTCGGCGCCGACCTCCGCCTCCCGAGCTCGGTCGGACTCGCGCAGAAGCCGACCCACGGCGATCGGCAGGGCGTCCGCGCCGGCGCCAGGGCGGCGCTCGGCGACACGCGCCTGCGCCTGGTGCTCGGACTGTTCGCCGCCAAGAACCTCGGCCGCGGCGCGCTCAACGTGCTGATCGTCCTGATCCCGCTCGCATTGCTCGATCTCGGCAGCGCGGGCGTCGGCTGGCTGACGGCTGCGGTCGGCGTCGGCGGGGTGATCGGCGGGACGGCGGCTGCGACTCTCGTCACGCGGAGACGGCTCTCGATCGCGATGGCGGGAGGCGTCGGGCTCTGGGGGCTCGCCTTCCTGGCCATCGGCATCCTCCACAACCTGCCGACGGCGATCGTCGCGCTCGTTGCGCTCGGCATCGGCAATGCAATCTGCGATGCCTCCGGCTACTCGCTCGTGCCGCGCTCCACCCGTGACGACCTGCTCGCCCGCGTCTACGGCATCCACGAGAGCGTGCGCGCCGCCGCCATCGCCCTGGGCGGTGGGCTGACGGCGCTGGTCGCCCTGCACGGCGGGCCGCGCGATGCCCTGCTCGCGGCCGGCGCGGTGCTCGTCGGCGCCGGCCTCGCCGGGATGCTGCTGCGGCGGCACGATGTCACCGAGGCCGTCGACCCCCGGACGCTCGAGCTCCTGCGCGGCGTGCCCCTGCTCGGCTGGCTGCCCTGGGTCGGGCTCGAGCGCCTGGCATCGAAGATGGTGCCGCTCGAGCTCGCCGCCGGCGGCGTCCTGCTGCGCGAGGGCGAGCCGGGCGACCGCGCCTACCTGATCGATTCCGGTGAGGTCGTCGTCACGCACGGCGAGCGCGAGGTCGCCCGCCTCGGTCCGGGCGCGCTCGTGGGCGAGATCGCGCTGCTGCACAGCGTCCCGCGCACCGCGACCGTCGTCGCGGCGAGCGACGTGCGCGCGCTCGCGCTCGATCGCTCGGAGTTCCTCGTCGCCGCGACGGGCGCCCCCGATGCGCGTGCCGCGGGCGAGACGCTCGTGGCCGAGCGTCTCGCGGGGCTGCGGGAAGCCGGAGGCGCAGGGTGACGCGGCCAGGGCACCTGCGGGACGCGCGCTCCTCGCGCGCACCCCGTCGAGGCCCGGCCGAGACCGCGCGAGCATGCGCGATCTCGGCCGAAGCGCCGTCGTCGGCGGGATGTGCTCAGGGGGCGGGCACGTCAGCCGCGGCCGCGCGCGCGCCGGGCTCGTGCTCGCCGGCGTCCAGGCGGAACGGCGGGTAGGTGTCGGTCAGCAGCGCGGCATAGGCCGCGGTCCGCAGGACCCAGCGGTTGAGGCCGACGAGGAAGTCGAACATCGCACGCGGGTAGCGTCCCGTGAAGAGCAGCACCGCGGCCGCGATCAGCGCGAGGGCACCGATCAGGCCCGGCGCGCCCTGCGACGCCAGCACTCCTCCGCCCGCGAACACGCCGGCGATCAGGTAGTGCGGCAGTCCCAGGAGCCAGCGGCCGATCAGCCGCGGACCGCGCGCGAGGTGCTGCGGATAGTCGATCTCGAGCCGCGCCGGATACTCCGCGACATCGCGCAGCGTGAAGGGCGGATAGCGATCGGTTGCAAACGCGCTGAAGGCGTAGAACCCGACGCGCCACGACCAGCGCAGCACACCGACGTTGAAGCCGTACAGCGAGCGCGGATAGCGACCCGTGAAGAGCACCGCCACGAACGCGATGACGGTCGTCACCGTGAACGCGATCCAGAGGACCGCGAGACACACGAAGTGCGGCAGCGCGAGCACCCACTTCACGATCCACAGCCAGCGGCTGAGATCGGCTTGGAGCTCGCCGTCGACGCGCACGGGATAGATCGGCACTGCAGACATGAAGGCCCTCTTCGGTTGCGGGATTCGGTCGAGGGTTCGCGCGCAACCTCCAGGCTCGTGCGCATCCGGCTTCACGTCGGCGAGATGCGCTCCGAGCCCTTGGCATCGGCCCTACGCACAAGCTACGAGACCTCGCGAGGCGCACTCAGGGGGCAGGCCACACCATCTGCGGTGGTTAACCCGGCGACGCAGTCCTCCCAGCCAACCCTCACCGGCCACTCGAGGGTCAGGCCCCGCCACCTGGGGTCAGACCCCGCCTGGCGGGGTCAGGCCTTGCCCGAAGGGGTCTGACCCTGGCTGGCCTGACCCTGGCTGGCCACACCATCTGCGGTGGTTAACCCGGCGTCGTCAGCCGGAGCTGCGCGGTGTCCGTCCTCTCCGTCACGAGAGCGAGCTTGCGGACCCGTCCATCCCGCAGCCAATCGCTCCACAGCCGGTGGGCGGCCAGCAGGTCGTCCAGCGCCGGTCGTCCGATCTGCGCGGCGATGTCGGTCGCATCGGCGGTGAACGCGGCGATCAGCGAATCCGCGACGGCGCGATGTGACCGGCTGCAGTCGTCCTGCCAGCGCACCGCCAGCCCGACCCGCTCCAGGGCGGCGAGCATCTCCGGCAGCGGGGTGAGCCAGACCGTGTCGGCGTCGGGCATGCTCTCCCGCTCTGCCTCCGTGAGGGGCAGGCCCTCTTCCATGGTGAAGGCGAACCTCCCGCCCGTCGGGAGCGCCCTCGATATCTCCTGAAGCAGCGTCTGCTTCTCGGGAAAGGCGAGCATGGTCTCGAGCAGGAGCACCACGTCGAACGGACCGCGAGGGATCGGGGGGATCCTCGAGACCTCGAAGCGACAGGGGAGGTCACCGGCGCTCTCGCGTGCGATCTCGATGGCGCTGGCGCTGGAGTCCACCCCGAGATACGCGCAACCGAGCTCCCGGGTGATCAGGCGCCCGGGCCCGGCGACGCCGCAGCACAGATCGAGGACGGAGACCCCGGGCGCGATGCCGGCGCGGCGCGCCAGGGCGCGAATCTCTCCGGCGCGCATGAAGCTCTCCTGCCCGACGAATTCGCCGGCGGCGTACGCCGACACGCGGGCTCGCTGCAGGGCCTCGACGAACGGAGCGCGCTCGTCCTGCCTCACGGCTCCTCCGGGCGCATGCCGTTGACGAGCTGCGGCTTCGCCATCCGGCCGGCAGGCGAAAACCGGAGAACGGTGTCTGCCGTACTGCCCCACGTAGCCACGAACACGGAGGCGCGGTGCGAACGGTCGAGGTCGGCCCGGTGACCGGAGGAAGAGTGCGAGCGGCTCCGGCCGGCCCGTTGGCCGGGCTGATCGCCCAGCTGCTGCTGCTCTCCGCCCTCGCGGCCACCGTCGGGCTCGGCCGCACCGGCTGGATCGCCGGGGTGACGCTCGGCGTGGTCACGGATGCGGCGCTGGCGCGCGGCCTCGCCCGCCACGGCTCCGACCGCTTCGGCGTGGCCGACTGGGTGACGCTCGCCCGCGCCACGCTCGCGGTCGGCGTCGCGGCGCTGGTCGCACGCTCCTTCGACCAGCCGGCGCCGGTCGCGGTGCTGGTGGCGCTTGCCGCCGTGGCGCTCGCGCTGGACGCAGTCGACGGATGGATCGTGCGGCGCACGCGCACGGCGACGCCGTTCGGAGCGCACTTCGACGGCGAGGTCGACGCATTCTTGATCCTCGTCCTGAGCGTGTACGTCGCCCGCTCGGCCGGCCCGTGGGTGCTCGCGATCGGTGCGGCACGCTACGGGTTCCTCGCTGCCGGCTGGCTGCTGCCGTGGATGCGCGCGGCGCTGCCGCCCCGGCACTGGCGCAAGGTCGTCGCAGCGACGCAGGGGATCACCTTGACGATCGCAGCTGCCGGCGTCGTGCCGCGAGCCCTCGCCCAGGTCGCCGTCGTCGCAGCGCTCGCCTTGCTCAGCGAGTCGTTCGGCCGCGACGTGGTGTGGCTCTGGAGCCGCCGGCACGCCACGCGCGATCGCCTGACAGCGCTCGCGAACCGAGGCGACGATCGCGGCGTCGCACGGCACGGCCGCCGACGCGGCCGCGGGCACAGGGGCATCGCAGCGGGGCTGACGATCCTCGCCCTGCTCGTCGTCTGGGCCGCCCTCGTCGCTCCGGATCAACTCGGCCGCCTCACGCCCAGCGCGTTCGCGAGGCTCCCGATCGAGGGCTTCGCCGTCATCGCCGTGGCCATCTTCCTGCCTTCCAGGACGCGCCGGCTCCTGGCCTGCATCGCCGGGCCCGTCCTCGGTCTGCTCGTGATCGTGAAGATCCTCGACATGGGCTTCTTCGAGGCCTTCGACCGGCCGTTCAACCCCATCGCCGACGGGAGCTACACCGGCATCGGCATCGAGACGCTGCGCGACTCGATCGGCCGCACGTACGCGAACCTCGTCGTCGCCGGCGCGGCGGTGCTCGGGGTCGCCGTCCTCGTGCTCACGACCCTCGCGGTGCTTCGCCTGACCCGGGTCGCGGCCGGTCACCGCCGGCGATCGCTCCCGGCCATCGCGGGGCTCGGCACCGTGTGGGCCCTGTGCTGGCTGTTCGGCGCGCAGCTCATATCCAACGCGCCGATCGCCTCGACGAGCGCCGCCGGTCTGGTCGTCCGCGAGGTCCGTCTGGTGCGCGCCGGCGTCGAGGACCATGCGATCTTCGGCGACGAGATCCGTCACGACCGCTTCCGCAGCACTCCCGGCGCCCGGCTGCTGACCGGCCTGCGCGGCAAGGACGTCCTCCTCGTGTTCGTCGAGAGCTACGGGAAGGTCGCCGTCCAGGGCTCCTCGTTCTCGCCCCAGGTCGACGCGCTGCTCGACCGGGGGACGAAGCGGCTTCAGGCCGCGGGCTTCGCGTCCCGGAGCGCCTTCCTCACCTCGTCGACGTTCGGCGGCATCAGCTGGCTCGCGCACTCCACCGTGCAGTCGGGCCTCTGGGTCGACACCCAGCTGCGCTACGACCAGCTCGTCGAGAGCCGCCGCCTCACGCTCAGCGTGGCGTTCAAGCGCGCCGGATGGCGAACTGTCAGCGACGTGCCGTCGGATGACCGGGCCTGGCCCCAGGGATCGTCGTTCTACCACTACGACAAGCTCTACGACCGGCGCAACGTCGGCTACCGCGGCCCGAAGTTCTCGTACGCCGCGATGCCCGACCAGTACGTCCTGCTGGCTCTGCAGCGCCTCGAGCTCGCGAAGCGCCACCGCCGTCCCCTCTTCGCGGAGGTCGACCTGGTCTCGAGCCACACGCCGTGGACGCGCATCCCGCAGCTGATCGGCTGGAACGACGTCCGCAACGGCTCGATCTTCAAGCGCCTGCCGGTGGCACAGGTGACACGGGCCGAGCTGTTCAGCGACTCCAAGCGCGTCCACGCTGCGTACGGTCAGTCCATCGAGTACACCTTGAGCGCGCTGGTCTCGTTCGTGCAGCACTATGGCAAGGACAATCTCGTGCTCATCGTCCTCGGAGATCATCAGCCCGCGAAGGTCATCACCGGAGAGAATCCGAGCCACGACGTGCCGATCTCGGTCATCGCCCACGACCCCAAGGTGCTGGACAGGATCGCGGGCTGGGGCTGGCAGAGCGGGCTGCGGCCCAGCCCGAGCGCCCCGGTGTGGCGGATGGACGCGTTCCGCAATCGCTTCTTCCGTGCGTTCGACTCCTAGCCGGTGGCCCGCCAGGCCCATGTGACCGTCTCCCCGCCCAGCCGGCTGGCGCCGAGCGCCGCCGGCGCTCGCCGCGCGCCGGGGAGCGTGCTCGTGCCGCTGCGCGCGACCGCGGCACCCGCGGTCGCGCATCGGCCGCGGCTGGCGGGATTGGACGGCCTGCGCGGCCTGGCCGCGCTCTACGTCGTCGTCAACCACGTCTTCCTGCGCACCTTCCCCGGCTACCCGGCGGACCGGGCACCGTTCTGGGCCGGCTGGTTCATCTACGGGCGGTTCGCGGTCGTCGTCTTCATCGTGCTGTCCGGCTTCTCGCTGGCGCTGGCGCCGTCGCGCCACGGCTGGCGGCTCGACGGCCTCTCCCGGTTCGCCGCCCGGCGGGCCCGGCGCATCCTGCCGGCGTTCTGGGCCGCCCTCGTCTTCAGCCTCGCCGTCGCGTGGCTGGTCGTCCCTCCCCCGGGCCAGGGAGCGCCCGACGCGAAATCGGTCGTCGTCAACGGCCTGCTGCTGCAGAACCTCGTCGGCGCGCCGAGCCCCGACCGATCGTTCTGGTCGATCGCCGTCGAGGCCCAGCTGTACGTCGTGTTCCCGCTGTTGCTGCTGATGGTGCGCCGCTGGGGCGCGAGTGCGATCGTCGCTGCGGTCGCGCTCGTCGTGGCGGCCGTGGGAATCATCGGCCCGCACGTCCCCGGCCTCGCAGTCTTCGTGATCCAGTCGCCGCCCGACCTCGCAGCGCTGTTCGCCGTCGGCGTCCTCGCCGCCGGCATCGTCGGCGCAAGCGCAGCTCGCCGGTCGTGGCCGTGGGCCTGGCTCGCGCTCGCCGCCGCCGCGCCCGTGCTCGCGACGATCTGGTGGCAGGGATCGGTGTGGGCGCTCGACCGCCTGTACTGGCTCGACCTCGCGCTCGGCCCCGCCGTCGCGTGCCTCCTCGCCGGTCTCGCGACCGGCCATCCGGCCCGGCTCCTGCGCGTGCTCGACGCGCGGCCGCTGCGCAACCTCGGCCTGTCGTCGTACAGCCTCTACCTGACGCATGGCCCGATCGTCGTCGTCGTGTACGAGGAGGTCGTGGCCGGCCGGGTGCGCCAGGGCGTTCCGGCCTTCGTCGTCTCGCTCGTCCTCGCGGTGCCGCTCGCGATCGTGTTCGCGCGGATCTTCGCTGCGGCCTTCGAAGTCCCGTTCCGGGCAGGGCGGCGCAGCAGCGGCAGCGGTCTCGCCGGTCAATCGGTCCGGAACCGCGGCGACAGCGCATAGCGCAGCAGCACGACATCGCCGATCTGGCGAACCCCGGCGAGCGTCGCGCGCCGATCGGGGTTCCAGGGGAAGCGGCCGTCGCTCACGAACCGCGTCGCCCGGGAGTCGCCGACGAAGAAGGGGGCGACGACCAGCTGCAGCTCGTCGGCGAGGTTGTCGGCCAGGAACTGCGTGTGCACCTTGCCTCCGCCCTCGACCATCAGCCGCTGCACGCCGCGGGCGCCGAGGTCCTCGCTGATCCTGCGCATCTCCACCGGCTTGCCGGCGTCGACGACGGTTGCCACGGGCCCGAGTCGCGAGCGGGCATCGGCCACCCGCGGGCTCGGGCAGTAGACGAGCTTCTCGGCGTCGCCGGTGGTGAAGAAGTCGGAGCAGGCGTCGAGATCCACCCGCTCGGTCACGGTGACCTTGATCGGCGACGGCGCGAGCCCGCGCGCCGTCCGCTCGTCGCGCCGGATCTGCGAGCGCACGAGCAGCCGCGGGTTGTCGTTCCGCACGGTGCCCGCGCCCACCATGATCGCGTCGCACGAGGCACGCACGGCATCGACCCGGTCGAAATCGGCGTCGTTGGACAGCGCGAGGCGCCGCGGCGTCGCGCTGCCGAGATAGCCGTCGATCGACATGCCGCAGCTCAGGAGGGTGTACGGGCGCTCAGGCATCGGGTACTCCGTCCGGCCGCACGGCGACCGGGACCCGCCACGGGAGCGGCTGCTCGAGCCGCGCGAGCGGCGGGGTCGGACGGAACCATGCCACTGCGAGGAAGGCTGCACCCGGCAGGCTTGCGACGAGCACCATGACGCCGTAGACGACGGCGGTGGCGACGCCCCGCTCCGCTCCGAGGCCGGCCGCGCCGAATACCCATGCCGTCGCGCCCTCGCGCGGCCCCCAGCCACCGATGCTGGGCAGCACCATGGCCAGCATCACGAGCAGCGCGAGCGGCAGCATCCGCGAAGGCGGCGCGGTGATGCCGGCGGTCCGCGCGGCGATCAGGAAGGTGGCCGCGTGGCCCGCGACGACGAGCGCCGAGGCGAGCGCGATGCCGAGCCACGCCCTCCGCGCGAGCAGCCCGTCGCGGATGTCGCCGGCTGCTGCGCCCCGGATCCGCGCCCACCGTGACCGACCGCCACGCGGCCGCGCCCGGGCCATGAGCACGATGCCGGACGCCCCGAGCACGACGGCGAGCGCGACCAGCGGCATGGACGAGCGCACGGGCGAGGGCAGGACGAGGAGAACGGCGACGGTCAGGATGCCCTGCACGACCTGCCCGGCGGAGCGTTCCCACACCACGGCCCGCAGCCCGCGGCCGACATCGCTCACCTCGCGACCGTGGCTGACCCCGCGGTGAACGTCGCCGACGACCCCGCCGGGCAGGGTGAGGTTGAGGAACTGCGAGCGGTAGTACGCCGCCACCGCCGCCGGCAGCGGCAGATCGATGCCGAGGCCGCGCGCCACGATCATCCAGCGCCAGGCACAGCACCCGGTGGTCAGCACCGCGATGCCCGCCGCCGCCGCCAGCGCCTGGCCGTCGACCGTGCGGACGCCGTCGAGGAACGGGCCCGCGCCCAGGCGCCAGAGCAGGACGGTGAGCGTCACGGCGGCGCCCGCGAAACGGGCCCAGGCCCACGCTGTCCGGCTCATGCCGGCGCCCGATGCATCGAGGTGGGCGGCCGCCGCCGGGGCAGGATCAGGAGGTCGGCATGGTCGACGGTGACGGCCAGGTCGCCGGCTGCGGCCTCCTCCAGGCGCCGGCGAGCGTAGACCTCGACAGCAGCCGCCAACCCGCCGTCCTGCTCGCACGCGGCAGCGACCCACCCGGCGAGCCATTCCGCAGCCAGCCTGGCCTCGGCGGAGCCGAGTCGCCAGGGGCTCGGCCGCACCACGACCTCGGCCCCTCGCCGGCCGAACCCGTCGACGGCGAAGGCAACGGCGTCCGGGCCGAGCAGGCGGCCCCGCTGCGTCACGCGGCGCTGGTGGGCGTCGAATGCGGCGGCCACGCGGGAGTCCAGTGGATCCGGCGGGATCAGGCCGACGCGCCCCACGACGGAAAGCGTCAGAAGCACGGGGCAGCCCGCGCTCGCGCAGGTGGTGACGAGCCGGGCAAGCTCGTCGCCGGTCAGCAGGTCCAGCAGCGCCGAGGCGGTGATGAGTGCCGCGCCGGCGAGATCGCGCGGGCGCAGCCGCGTGATGTCGCACTGCGCCGCCTCGACGCTGACCGCCGCCCCGTCGGCGGCCGCGCCCGGAAGGTCGGCGACGGCGACCTCCAGCAGGTCGGCGTCGCGGTCGTGCACGATCCAGCGCTGCGGCCCGGAGAGCAGTGGCGCGAGCCAGCGGCCCATCGCCCCGGTGCCGCCGCCGAGGTCGTGGATCTCGCGGCGACGGGTCGCCGCGAGGTGCGGCTCGAGGAGCTCGACCAGGTCGAGGGCACGCGCCGCCGCGTCGGCCGGCTCGCGAAGCGCCAGCCACCCGCGGCTGACCGGGATGACGTCGACGCTCACCGCGACGCCCCGGCCAGCACTCCGGCGAGCACGGACGTCGTCGTCGACCAGCCGGCGAGCGACTCCCGCCGCTCGCGTGCGGCCCGGCGCAGGCGCCCTCGCAGCTCGGCGTCACCGAGCCAGGCACGGAGCGCCGCAGCGAGCGCCGCGGGGTCGTCGGGCGGGATCAGCAGTCCCGGGCGAATCCCGTCGGCGCCGTGACCGAGGGCCTCCGGCAGCCCGCCGACCTCGGCTGCGACGACCGGCACGCCCCGGGCCAGGGCCTCGGTGACGACCATGCCGTACGTCTCGCCGCGCGAGGCCAGCACCAGCAGGTCGGCAGCCGCGTAGCTGCGGTCGAGATCGGCTCCGGTGCGTGCTCCCGGGAAGCACACGCGGTCGCCCAGCCCGCCGTCCAGCGAGCGGCGGCGGAGGCCCGCTGCGAATGCCGGGTCGCGCTCCAGGCTCCCCACGCACACGCAGTGCCAGGACAGGTCCGTGATCGCCGTCAGCGCCGCGAGCAGGACGTCGTGGCCCTTGGCGGCGGTCACCGCCGCGACGCACAGCAGCGCCCCGCCGCCCGCCGTCCCGGCTGCCAGGTCGGCGGCGTCGGCGGCGGGCTCGGCGACGTGCACCCGGCCGGGCCGGAGCGGGTACAGCTCCAGCAGCCGGTTGCGCGTCCACCCGCTGGTCGCGACGACGGCCGCGGCGGCCGAGAGGACGGCGCTCTCCCGCGCTCGGGCCTCGCCGGGACCGTCCTCCGGCGGGCGGTAGCCAAGCGGCATGTGCACGAGCACGACCATCTGCAACCGCCTCGCGTGCGGCACCAGCACTTCCGGGGCCGCCGAGGCGACCAGCCCGTCGAGCAGCACGACCGCGTCGTCGGGGATCCGCTCGACCACGCCGGCGAGTGCCGCGCGCGACGCCGCGTCGGGTCGCGGCCAGCTGCGGGGCGCGGCGTGCTCGTGCACCGACCAGCCCGTCGCGGCGAGTCCGCGGCAGACCTGGCGGTCGTAGACGTTGCCGCCACTCGGGCGGGCCGGGTCGTCGATCCCGCCGGGCACCACGACGTGCACGGTCGTCACAGCGGCCGCTCGTAGCTCGCCCACGCGATGTGCGACTCGTGCAGCGTGACGACCAGGCCGTCGAGCTCGCGAGCACCTTCGCCCAGGGCGCCGGCGTGCACGCTGTCGGCGAGTCGATCCGCGACCACCCGGGCGAGCGCCTCGGTGGAGGTGTTCACGCCCGCGAAGGCGGCCTCGTCGTCGAGATTGCGGTAGCCGAGCTCGGCCAGCACCGCGCGCAGCACCTCGGCGGCCCGTCCGATGTCGACCACGATGTTGTCGGCGGCCAGGGCTGCGCGCCGGAACGTGGCGTCGACGACGTACGTCGCGCCGTGCAGGCGCTGCGCCGGCCCGAACACCTCGCCGCGGAAGCTGTGGGCGACCATCATGTGATCGCGCACGGTCACGCTGAACACGATCGACCTCCGTCGTAGGCGATGGTGTGACAGAGCGCCGGCAGGCTCCCTGCGGCCAGCCGCGCCATCACGTCGGGGAGCTCGTCGAAGCGGGACTGCCCGGTCACGAGCGCGTCGAAGGCAGGGTCGCGCAGCAGGTCGAGCGCGAGCTCGAGCCGGTCGGCCGTCGTCCGCCGCCCGCTACGGGCCGGCGAGAGGGCGCCGACCTGGCTGGCGCGGATGGCGAGGCGGCGCGAGTGGAACGTGCCGCCCAGCGAGAGCCGCACATCGGCGTCGCCGTACCAGCTGAGGTCGATGACGGTGCCCTCGGGCGCGAGCAGGTCGAGCGAACGCTGCAGCCCGGCGGACGTCGCACTGGTGTGCACCACCAGGTCGCGACCGTCGGCGGCGTCGCCCGGCAGCGCGAACTCGACGCCGAGCGCGGCCGCGACGTCCGCCCGCCCTGCGTCGACGTCCACGAGCGCGACCTGCACCGCCGGGAACCCGCTGAGGAGTCGTGCGACGCAGCAGCCGACCATCCCGGCGCCGACGACCGTCACCCGGTCGCCGAGCAGTGGCGCGGCGTCCCACAGGGCGTTGACCGCGGTCTCGACGGTGCCCGCGAGCACGGCGCGCGCCGGTGGCACGTCATCGGGCACGACGGTCACGGCGCCGGCCGGCACCACGTAGGCAGTCTGATGCGGGTAGAGGCAGAAGACCGTGCGGCCGCGCAGCTCCGGCGGTCCGTGCTCGACGGCGCCGACGTTGAGGTAGCCGTACTTGACCGGCCCCGGGAAGTCCCCCTCCTGGAACGGTGCCCGCATCGCGGCGTACTGGCCCGGCGGCACGCCGCCCCGGAACACCAGCGTCTCGGTGCCGCGGCTGATGCCGGACACCAGCGTGCGCACGGCGACGTCGCCAGGCCCCGGCTCGGGCAGCGCGGCCGGCCTGATCTCCCCGCAGCCGGGCGCGCGCAGCCAGAACGCCTGGGCGTCATCCGGCACCCACCTCACCGTGCGAGACCTCGCCCTCTGCCGATCACCGATGGCCGGCCCCGACGCTCGACCCGAGCAGCGCCGGCGCGGACTGCGCGCGCAGTTCGCCCCGCGGTCGGTCGTCGGCGTGCGGATTCCCGGACACGGTCCAGGTTACGACGCCGGGGCGTTCGCGGTTCACCGAGCATGGCGCGAGCCTAGAGGCTCACCGCGCCGGGGCGAGCGGGCTTGGCGCTCTGCGGCACGCGTCCGCAGTCGATTCACGCCTTACGGGATCCGGTTCGGGCCGTACGTGACGATCTTCACGGTGCCGAGGCTGACTGGCTGGGCGTTCGGCGGTGCGACGTCCGAGACGATGCCGGTCTTGAAGTTCATCACGAAGATGTCGGTGGACCAGCGCACGCCCGTCTGGTTGAACCACGAGATCATCAGCATCTTGTGACCGATGGGCATCGCGGTGTAGTCGCTGTCGAAGTGGCCGCCGCCGACGAACGGGCCGCCGATCGCGAATGCGTCGACGCTCGTGGACGAGTAGTCCTGCTGGAAGGTGCTGCCGGTGTTGTTCCCGAGCGTGTAGCTCGTGACGATCGTGTAGCCGGTCAGATCGACCGTCTTGATCTGGTTCGGATAGCCGGTGATCGAGCCCCGTCCGTGTCCCGCGCGAGCGCTCTGCGCCGGCCTGTCTGCGCTCGCGCTGGCGGCGGTGATCACGCCGACCGCGATGGCTGCGGCCACGGCGACGCCGAGCATCTTCGTGCGCACGTTCATGGTTCGTCCCCTCGTGAGACATGAACGCCGAGCGATGCGGACGTTGGTGGCCCGGCGCAGTGCCGGCCGAGTTTACGCCGCTGGTCAGAGCGTGCGCAATCGTCACAAAGCCACGCACAGAAACCTCGAGACCGTTGGACTTAGATCACCCTAAGTGATACCGTCCCGACGCGGTTAGGCAACCCGAAGCCCCAGGGGGTTAGGTTCGTGTCGTTTGCTGAAACGGTTGTGCTGGGAGCGTGCGCAGGGTTCACGATCTACCTCGGGCTGCCGGTCGGGCGCCTGCGCGTTCTCAGCGATCGGACGCGCGTCGCACTCGCGATGTTCGCCGTCGGCATCCTCGCGTTCATCTTCGTCGACGTCATGCAGCACGCGAACGAGATACTGAATGGCGCCCTGATCGGCTACAAACAGCGGAGCGCGAGCTTCGCTCACCTGGCGGGCTACGCCGCGCTGATGCTCGGCGCGTTCGCTCTCGGCAGCGCGGGCCTCACGGTGATCGAGCGGCGCCTGCGCCGATCCAGCATCGAGCTGCCTCCGATCGCGGGCGGCTCCGAGGCAATCGACACGACCATGCCCGCGCTCGCCGGCGCCAACCTCACCCTCGCCGCGGCGAGGCAACGCGCCCTGCATACGGGAATGATCATCGCGGTCGCGATCGGCCTGCACAACTTCGCCGAAGGACTCGCCATCGGCGTCT
>JADGPM010000121.1 GCA_017882425.1 Solirubrobacteraceae bacterium | reverse complement strand
TGCTGGCCTCACGGCGCAACGGCTTCTCGGAGAAGGAGCTCTACGACGCCGGCCTCGTGCGCCGCGGCAAGAACGGCCAGCTCTACGACTACTTCCGCCGTCGCATCACGTTCCCGCTCTGCGACGCGCGTGGCCGGGTCCTGGGCTTCGGCGGGCGGGCCGTCGGCGCCGACCAGCAGCCGAAGTACGTCAACTCGACCGACAACATCGTCTACCACAAGGGACGGCACCTGTTCGGCTCGGATCTCGCGCGCGCGGCCGCCGCAAAGGCCGGGCAGGTGGTGTTGTGCGAGGGCTACACGGACGTCATCGCGCTCCACCAGGCCGGGCTGCGCAACACCGTCGGGCTGATGGGCACCGCGCTCACCGATGAGCAGGTGACCGAGCTGGCACGCCTCGCCCCGGTGGTCGTCCTGGCGCTCGACGCCGACGGCGCCGGGCAGGAGGCGATGCTGCGTGCCGCCAAGGTCGCCTCGGGCCGCCGGCTCGAACTGCGCGTCGTGTCGCTCCCCGAGGGCAGCGACCCCGCCGACGTCGTGGCGAGCGAGGGCGGGGAGGGGATGCGCGAGCGCGTCGCCGCCTCCGTGCCGTTCATCCGCTTCCGCGTCGAGCGCGAGCTGGCGCGCGGGGATCTCGGGAGCGCCGAGGGCAAGGACCTCGTCGTCGATGCGCTCAAGCCGGTGTTCGCCGACCTCGCGCCGAGCGCGATGCGCGACGAGCTGACCGAGCTCGTCGCCGAGCAGGTCGGTGTCGGCGCCGCGAAGCTCGCCGAGTGGCTCGCCCAGCCGCGGCGCGCGCAGCCTGCCGGCTCGCGCACGCAGGAGGCGGCGTCCGAGGCGCCGCCTCCGGCGCCCGCGACACCCCGCCCGCTCACGACCCAGGTCATGGGCCCGTCGGCGCGCATCGAGCGCGCGTTCCTCATCCAGTGCATCGCGCTCCCGGCCGACGGGCGCACCGCCCTGGGACAGATCGACGTGGACGAGGACCTGACGGTGCCCGCGTACCGCCGCGCGGCTGTGCTGCTGCGTGACGCGAGCGGCGACGAGGCACCCCAGGCGCCCGCCGACGACGAGGAGCTGGGCCGCGTGCTGGCCGAGCTGCACGTCCGCGCCCGGCAGGCGACGCCCTCACGCGCCGCGCTGGAGGCCGAGCGCCTGCGTCTGCAGGTCGAACGCCTCGAGCGCGCGATCAACGTCTCCAAGCACGCCGGCAACAGCGACCTCTCCCAGCTCGTCGCCCGCCGCGAAGAGCTGCGCGCCGAGGTCGAGCGCAAGGTCGAGGAGACGCTGGCGCAGTCGCGTGGGGTGGAGTGAGAGGCGCAGGACGCTCCGAGGCGGGCGGAGCATGTCGCGCAGCATCGAGGAGCTTCGGCGCGAGGCGGGGAAGTGCGTTCAGCTGTGTGCCCGATGCCACGTCGAGGTGGAGCACGGTCAGCGGTCGCTCCCGGCTAAGATGACGCACTCGCCGCCTGCGGACGCGGAGGCGAACCGGTCCGGGGTAGCTCAATCGGCAGAGCGAACGGCTGTTAACCGTTAGGTTGTGGGTTCGAGTCCCACCCCCGGAGTAGGAAGCTGCGCTCAGCGCCTTCCCGCGGCCAGTTCCTCGACGAGCGCCGCCGCGTCGCCGGCGGGGTCATGCGCCCCGTACCAGCGCGCGAACGCTGCCGCGCCCTCCTGTAGGCGCGGCTCACCCAGCGCACGCTCGACCGCCAGACGCACGCTCCGCCGCCCGATCAGCCGCCGCGGGATCCGTACGCCGGCGCCGGCCCAGTCCACCCGTGCGGCGCACTCGTTCATGTCGCCCGCCATGGGGGCGCACACCGGCACGCATCCGCTGGCGAGCGCGCGGGCCAGTGTGCCGTGCCCGGCGTGGCAGACCACGACGGCGCACGCGGGCATCGTCCGGGCGTAACTCACCCACGGAGCGATCGTCATGCGCTCGGGGACGGGTCCGGCGGCTGCCAGGAGCGCGTCGCGATCCCCGATCACGAGCGTGCGCACGTCATGCAGTGAGCGCAGACCGGTGAGCGCCGAGCGGACGAGCAGCTGCTCAGCGTCCTGCGAGGTCGACGGCGCGACCAGGATGAGCGGCCCGTCGCCCGGGGGCAGGGCGACCTCCATGGCCGGCGGCTCCCACAGCAGCGGTCCGGTCACGTGCGACCCCGCCGGCCACGCCCGCGGGTACTCGAGCTGGGGGAACGTGGCCACCAGCGCGAGGCGCTCGGAGATGCCACCGTGGACGCGGCCCTGCGGCGCGAGGCCGAGGCGCGAGCGCGTCTCGTTGAGCTCCGCGCGTCCCAGCGCGAGGCCGCGGCCGACGAGCGGGGCCACGGCGTCCCAGATGTGGCGCCCGGCGGCCGTGCGCGGCAGCCGGGCGCCGAGCGAGAACGGCGGTGCGCCCTGCGCCGAGCGCGGGTCGACGTGGGGGATCAGCGTGCCGTACGGCACGCCGGCGAGCTCGGCGGCCAGGGCCGGCGCGAGCGTCAGGATGTCCGCGACCACCGCGTCCGGTTCCAGTTCGCGCACGAGTGGCAGCGTGTCCCACGTCGCGCGCGTGACCGCCTCGAACGGCTTCAGTGGCCGTTCGCGCGTGGGGAAGACGTGGTACTCCGGCGCCGCGGCGAAGCGCATGCCCTCGCGCTCGACGTCGGGCTGCCAGCGCGACCAGGTCTGCAGCGTCACGTCGTGGCCGCGGGCACGCAGCGCGCGGCCGAGGGCGATCATCGGGAACGCGTGGCCGGGATCCCCGAACGCGCCGAGCAGCAGTCGCAGCGGCGCAGGTGGCCCGCCGTCAGGCGGCGTGGAGCTCGGCAACGAGGCGCAGCTGCTCGATTCGGTCCGGCCGCGTCCATGCCATCGGCGTCACCGCGAGGGTTCCCACTCCGGCGTCGCGGTAGGCGGCGAGCCGGTCGCGGACCTGGTCCTTCGTCCCGCAGATCGAGACGGTGTCGATCAGCGCGTCGGGGATCGCCGCCATCGCCTCGTCCTTCTTCCCCTCGAGGTACAGATCCTGGACCTTCCTGGCGGCGTCCTCGAAGCCGTAGCGCTGCGCGAGGCGGTTGTAGAAGTTCTGCTCACGTGACCCCATCCCGCCGATGTAGAGCGCGAGGAACGGGCGCATCAGGTCGCGCGCCGCGGCCACGTCGTCGCCGACGTACACCTGGACGCCGGGAGCCATCTCGACATCCGCCAGTGTCTTGCCGTTGCCGGCGCGGTCGACGCCGGTCTGCAGCTCGTCGCGCATGATCGCGACGTGCTCGGGAGAGAACATCGTCGGGATCACCCCGTCGGCGATCTCGCCTGCGAGCTGCGTGTTCTTCGGACCGATCGCGGCGATGAAGATCGGCATCCGCTCCTGGACCGGCGCGATCGTGAGCTTCAGCGCCTTGCCGGGCCCGTCGGGCAGCGGCAGGTCGAGCGTCTCGCCGTGGTACTCGACACGCTCACGCGCCAGAGCCATGCGCAGCACGCCGACGTAGTCGCGCGTGCGGGCGAGCTGCCTGGCGAAGCGCACACCGTGCCAGCCCTCGCTGACCTGCGGCCCCGACGATCCGATCCCGAGGATCATCCGCCCGTCCGAGAGCTGGTCGAGTGTCGCGGCGGTCATCGCCGTCATCGTGGCCGAGCGGCCGGGCATCTGGAAGATCCCCGCGGCCAGGCGGATGCGCGTCGTCTGGCCGGCGAGCCACGCCAGGACGGTGGCGCAGTCCGAGCCGTAGGCCTCGGCGGTCCAGGCCGAGTCGTAGCCGAGCTGCTCGGCCTCCTGGACGATCGCGAGCTGGTCCTCGCCGGTCAGGCCCAGTCCCCAGTACCCGAGGTGCACACCGAGCTTCATGCGGCTACTCCTGACCGGGGATCAGCGAGCCGCCGGGAAGCTCGTAACGGATCTCCGGGACGACGCACCCGGGCGACGTCTTCAGCAGGTAGCGCACCGACTCCGAGATGTCGGTCGGCTGGATCATCGTGTCGGCCGGAACGTGCTCCTTGACGAAGTCGGTCATCGGCGTGTCGACGAACCCCGGGCAGAGCGCCGTGTTCTTGATGCCCGCCGACCCGAGCTCCTTGTTCATCGCCTGCGTGAAGCCGACGACGCCGTGCTTGGTGGCCGAGTACACCGACAGCCAGCCCTCGCCGCGGATGCCGGAGATCGACGCGGTGTTGACGACGAGCGCGTTGCGGTGCTCCTCGCCGGCACGGCGCAACATCGGCGTCGCCTCGCGGTAGAAGAGGAAGATCGAGCGCAGGTTCGTCGCGAGCTGGATGTCGATCTTCTTCGTCGAGAGCTCGTCGACGGTCTCGCCCATCCCGACGCCGGCGTTGTTCACGAGGACGTCGAGGCGCCCGAAACGCTCGTCGTGCGCGCGCACGACGCCTGCGATGGTCTCTTCGTCGCCGAGGTTCCCGGCGACGTGCTGGACGTCGTAGCCCTTCTCGACGAGGCCCGCGACAGCGCTTTCGAGCTTGTCCGGCCGGCGGGCGGCGACGGTGAGCCCGTAGCCCTCCTCGCCCAGCATGTGCGCGATCGCCAGCCCGATGCCGCTTGATGCACCTGTCACGATCGCCGCTCGCTCCGCCATGGTCGCTCCTCGTCTCCTGGGTTGATTCGAGCGACATCCCATCACACCGGCTGCCGGGATCACTCGCCGAACCGGCTCATCGCTGCCGGGGTCCGCCTACACTGCCGCCTCGTGCGCCGCTCCCTCGCCGTCCTCCTCGTCCTCGTCGCGGGGCTCGCCGTCGCCGGCTGCGGTGGTTCCTCCAGCTCCGGCACGAGCACGCACCTCGCCGCGCCCGCGCCGACGTCGACGGCCTCCGCCACGCCGGTGGACTTCCCGTCGTCGAGCGGCAAGCGCCTGAGCGAGCTGAAGAACGGCGTGCCAGAGGGCCTCGCGCTGGCGCCGAGCGTCTCCGTCCTGCAGCCCGGCACGAACCGCTACGGCTTCGCGCTGTTCGACGCGGCGCGCAAGCAGGTCGCCGAGGCCCCGGTCGCGCTGTACGTCTCGAACACCGACGGCACCGGCCTGCGCGGGCCCTACATCGCGCACAGCGAGAGCCTGCGCGTGCGCCCGCAGTTCCAGAGCCAGACGACGAAGGTCGACCCGGACGCCGCCAAGAGCGTGTACGTCGCAGACATCCCGTTTGCGCGCCCCGGGAAGTTCCGGGTCACCGCGATCGCGCAGCTCGACGGCCGCGAGGTCACCACGACCTCCGCCGGCGCCACGGTCGCCGTCCCGTCCGCGAGCACGCCCCCCGCGGTCGGCCAGCGCGCACCCGACGTCCACACCCCGACGATCGCGTCGGTCGCCGGCGATGCCGCGCGGATCGACACGCGCTCGCCCGCGGCCAAGGATCTCCTGACGACCGACCTCGCGTCCGTCTACGGCAAGAAGCCCGTCGCGCTGCTGTTCGCGACGCCCGCGCTGTGCCAGAGCCGTGTCTGCGGGCCTGTCGTGGATGTCCTCGAGCAGGTGCGCTCCGAGCTCGGCGACAAGGACATCGCGTTCATCCACAACGAGATCTACCGCGAGAACCGCATCGACCAGGGCCTGCGCCCCCAGCCCGCCGCCTACCGGCTCCCGACCGAGCCCTGGCTCTTCCTGCTCGACAGCAGGGGCCGCGTCGCCGAGCGCTTCGAGGGTGCCTTCTCGGCTGACGAGCTCAAGCGCGCGATCGCCAAGGTCACCGCCCAGGGCTGACGCCCTGCGCGCGTGCGAGGATGCGCGCGCGGGCCGGTAGCTCAATGGCTAGAGCAGCGGGCTCATAACCCGTCAGATGAACGTTCGAATCGTTCCCGGCCCATCACGCCGCGGTCTCGGCGAGCGCCTCGTCGCCGTCAGCCGATCTGCTCTGCGAGTTCGACGATGATCCCCTCGGGGCCGCGGACGTAGCAGAGCCGGTAGCGGTCCTCGTAGCGCTCCAGCTCGCCGATGAGCTCAGAGCCGCGGGCTCGCAGGCCGGCGACGACGGCGTCGATGTCTTCGACGGCGAATGCGACATGGCGGATGCCCGGTGTGTTCGCCGGGGCGTCCCGGTCGCCGCCCGGGGTCGATGGCGAGTGGAACTTCACGAGTTCGAGTCGTCCGTGGCCGTCCGGGGTCTGCACGAACGCGATCGCTGCCCGGACGCCGTCGAGCCCCACGATGCGGTCCACCCAGCGGCCCTCGGCCGACCCCTCGCCCTGCAGTTCGAGTCCGAGTTCGACGAAGAACTCGGTTGCGGCCGCGAGGTCGTCCACCACGATGCCGACGTGCTCCATCCGTTGGATCGTCATGTGCTCGATCGTAAGGGTCCAGGTCCGAGCCACGGCGGCTCGAAGGACAGCCAACAGGGAAGCTCGCCCGCGACCGCATCAAGCGGGCCAGCGGAGCCACGCCCCTTCACGTCATCGAGATCTCAGAGCCAGAGCGGAGGCAGGGTCGGCTGGTCGAATGGCACGGTGGCCGACTCCCGGCGGTTCTGGTTCTTCCCGGCAGACGCGGTCTCCGTCGACCGACGCGGGTGGGCGCGCGACGTCCCGGGCTTCGAGCTGCGGGTCAGGCTTGCGGCATAGTCGCCTGGTACGTGGGCGTATTCCACGGATGTTGCTGTGACCGGGCGCCGCGATGCTGCAGGTATGCGTCCGGACCTGGCTGTGCATGAGTGGATCGCGCGCCCGGAGTTCGCCGCGGCAGACTGGCCGGCGAGCGAACTGGGCGGACATCGGCTGCCGGAGGCGGTCGCGCTGCGCGTCGTGAAGGCAGACAACGTCGTCGGCGTCTTGACGCGCGTCACCCCGTACGGGCTCGAGATCGACCACGGCGCGTATCGCGTGCCTTCCGGGGTCGTCCGCGCCTACGCGATCTTCGAGGAGATGATGGATCCCGACGAGGACTCGCAGGGATAGAAGCACGACGACCCCGCATCTCAGCAGGGCCGCCGCAGGACCGCCAGCGGCTCCCTCCGGCCACCCTGGGGGGATGCTTGAAGCCGTCGGGATCCGCTGGCCTACCCCAACCTAGATTCTGAGAGATCGGCGCCGTGGGGTGTGTTCCTCCCGGCGGCGCGGAGCCGCCGCCCTGGGCTCGAGCCGACGCGCGTGTTGCATGCGTGCCGGTCCGGTGGCCGCCGCGGCCTGAAACCACGACAGCCCCGCATATCTCAGCGGGGCCATCGCGCGTCAGCAGCTCTGCCAGGCCTCGGGGGGTAGACCTTGGACCGTCGTAGTCGCCGTCGGCGAGAACGTACAGAGGCGAACCTGAGCCGGTCCTGACGATGCCGCTCGTTGCGGACGTTTGTCGTTCCCGGGACGCCCACGCCCTTGAAGCGGGCCTGGAACCACGATGGCCCCGCGTGGGGGGCGGGGCCATCGGACGACAGCAGATCAACCAGGGCGGCGTGGGGCCGCACCGTCGTAGTCTCGTCACGAGCGGTATCGGTCTCCGGCCGCGCACGCTTGAACGACCCGCGTGTGGCCGTCGTCGTTGCGGACCGGCCTCCACCTGCCGCGGCCCGGGAGCAGCCGCCAGCGGCCCTGGCCCCCCGGGCCATCCAAGGGACCGGAGGCCCATCGCAGGACCGCCGGCAGACCCCGCCTTGCGCGCTCGGCGCCGGTGGCCACACTGGACCGACCGGAACCGGGCGGCCGACGAGACGATCATGAGAAACGAAAGGCTCGACCAGTCAGTCGTCAGAGCGAGGCGCCGCCGCGTCGAAGTCAACCCCGGGCGGCACGGCGCCCCAGCTTGCAGGCTGCGGCCCCGGCAAGAGCGGCCCGTCGCTGCAGCATTGTCCCGAAGGCGTGCACCGTGTGGACTACGACTACCTCGCGAGCGCTCCGGGCGGTACCGTCACGTGCATGCCAGGAATCGTCGATCCGAAGACCGGGCGCGCACTCAGCGAGGACGACCCGGACTACCTGCGTGTCAAGGTCGCGGACCTCGAGAGTCAGGTCCAGCAGTTGGCCGCCGCCGTGGGCAACGTGCAGCACCGGCTCTCCAGGCTCGACCGGGAGGATCTCCAGTGGCCGGGAGACAGCTACGAGCCGACCAACACCGAGCCCTACGACGAGGCGTAGACGCACGGGAGGGGTCCCTCCTGCGTGACTGAGGTCGGATCCTGGTTCGAGTCCAGGCGCGGCCCGACGCCCCGGAGCGACGGCGGGTCCCGGAACGACGAAGGCCCCGGTTTCCCGGGGCCTTCTGTGCTGCGGAGCTGCGGTGCTGCGTTCAGGCGGTCGACCGGTCGGCCGGTGCCTTGGCGAGCTCGTAGATGATGATGATCGACAGCGCGAAGATGCACAGCGACCAGAACGGGTAGGCGGGGATCGACAGCAGCGCGCTGATCGATGTCAGCGCGGCGGCGAAGATGCCCACCCAGCGGCCGAAGCCGCCGCCGGAG
>JADGPM010000120.1 GCA_017882425.1 Solirubrobacteraceae bacterium | reverse complement strand
GATCTCGGCTTCCGCGTCCAGCTCTGCGCCGCCGCCCAGCAGGTCCTGGCGCGCTCGCTGGACCTGCTCGGGGTCTCCGCGCCGGACGAGATGTAGCGCGGGCCGCGGGGCTACGCGCGCGTGCGACTTCGGCGCGTGATGGAGATCTCCGGATCGAGCGCGCGGCGCTCGACGGTGATCTGGTCGCCGGGCGGATCGGCCTCCGGCGGCAGGCCGGCGCGGCGGGCGCGCAGCGCCTGCCAGGCGAGGACGCCGCCCGCGGTGCCCGCGCAGACGAGCAGCCCGAGGACGGGGAGGTTGTGGCGCGGCTGCGCGACGAACGCGACGTTCACCGCGGTGCTCGCGGCGACCGGGACGAGCAGCAGCGCGAGCTCCGGGCGGCGCCGGCGTGCGACGAGGAGGCCCGCGAGGGCGGCGGCCAGCGCGAGCCCCAGCAGGGTGCGGTGCCAGGCGGTCAGCCAGCCGCGCGGGTTGCGCGTGCCACCGCGGTAGTAGCCGCCCCACATGCGCGCGACCTTGCGCAGTTCCATGGCGGCGTAGGCGACCGGCTGCCCGACGGCGTAGGTCTTCAGGTTGCGCTCGGCCTCGAAGGTCAGCGCCTGGCGCAGCGCGTTCTCCGGGATCGCGCGGTAGGGGCCTGGGACGAGCTCGGGGTGGCGCTCGCGGACGTACGCGCGCAGCACGAACTCACCTGGGATGTTCGAGACCGGGACGGCGTGCAGGTTCGGCATGTGCCGGCGCACGTACGGCTCGAGCACGCGCCGGGTGCCGCTGAGGCCGCCCTGTCCCGGGAGGTAGGTGCCGACGAAGAGGGTGGACGGGCCGCTGCTGGCGACGGGGATCAGGCGCCCGGCCTGGCTCGAGGCGAAGGCGACCCACGGTGCCGCCACGAGCAGCGGCACGATCGCGATCACGGCGCCCTGGGCGAGCGCCGCGCGCGTCGTCGTCCGCCGGCGGGCGAGCAGGACCCAGGCGGCGCCGAGGAGCGCAGGGAGCACGAGGATGTCGGCGCGCACGAGCAGCGCGAGGCCGAGCGCCCCGCCGCAGAGCGCCAGGCGGCCCCACGTGGGTCTGCGCCAGGCCCCGAGCAGCGCGAGCATCGCCAGCCCGAGCGTCAGGGCGCCGAGCGGCTCGCTGACGAGGTCGCCCGTCGCGGTGACGAGCGGGGGGTAGGAGGCGACGGCGCCGGCGGCGAGCAGCCCGGCGACCGGCCCGCCGATGCCCGAGGCGAGCAGGAAGGCGACCACGATCAGCGCAGACCCGACCGCGGCCTGCGCCCAGAAGGCGCTGCGCAGCTGTTGCGGCGAGCCGTCGCCGTCAGCGCCCGGGGCGAGCAGATGGGCCGCGGCGAAGAGCGCCGGGGTGCCCGGCGCCCAGTGCCACGGGTCGGTCAGCCCGTCGGTCGCGTACGTGCCCTGATCGGACAGGCTCAGCGCGATGCGCGCGTACGAGCGCTCGTCGGCCGAGAGGTAGCGGCCCGGCGACGCGGCCTGGTGGACGCGCAGGCCGGCACCGAGGGCCACGATCGCGATCAGGGTGAGCAGCGCCCAGTTCCGCGCCAGCACCCGCGGGAGCGCGCCGCGTGTGCGGGTGCGCGGCGGGCGCGCGGGAAGCGGAGAGGGCAGCTGAAGCCCGCCGGTGCTGGCGGCCATGACGGGTCATTCGCCGTTTGGGCGCGGGATCCTTGCGCGGGTGTGAACCTGCAGGATGCTCGCGAGGCCCGGGCGGTGGTGGACGATCTCTGCGTGAGCCTGGTTCGGCCTGACCTTCTGCCGGCCTGACCTCACCGGTCCTTCGGATGCTGTGCATCGGCATCGGTTGCGCCGATGCGATCGCAAGGGATCCGTGCGCCGGGCCCGCCGCGGCGCCTGGGCGGTGCGCACCCTCGAGCTCCAGCCACCCCTCGACCACCCATGCCTCGCGACGCGCTCCGCGAGTGCCGAGCCTCAGATGTTGTAGAGGAAGTCCAGCCCGATCGAGTTGAGGAACTGCTGGGCCTCGGAGTTCAGCCGGGTCAGCTCGCCGCTCAGGATCAGCACGCCCATCGCGACGAGCACGGCGCCGGAGATGAAGGTGATGAGCAGGTAGCGGTCGCGCAGCCAGCGGAATGCTCCGGTCGCCTTGTCGAATGCGACAGCGGTCAGCAGGAAGGGCACGGCGAGGCCGGCGGAGTAGAAGGCGAGCAGGACGCCGCCGTGGGCGACCGAGTCGGACGTCGAGGCGGCGGCGAGGACGGCGGCGAGCGTCGGGCCGACGCAGGGCGTCCATGCGACCGCGAACGCCAGGCCGGCGATCACGGGGCTGCCTGCTCCCGCGCGGCGGATCAGCGTCTCCGGGCGCCACTCCTGGTTGAAGCGCGCGATGAACGGCGTGAGCATGAAGAAGATGCCGAGCGCGATGATCACGAAGCCCGAGACCTTGTCGAGCGTCGCCTTGTGGTCGCTCAGCGTCGAGCCGAGGCCCGTCGCGGTCATGCCGAGCGCCACGAACATGATCGTGAACGAGAGGCAGAAGATGATCGCGGGCAGCAGGACGTGCGACAGGCGCTTCTCGCCGCCGCGGATCTCGGCGAGGCTGATGCCGGAGATCGCGGACAGGTATCCGGGCACCAGCGGCAGCACGCAGGGCGAGATGAACGACACGAAGCCGACCGCGAACGCGGCGACGACCGTGGTGTCGGCGGTGGCGATCGGCATCGGGTCAGGCGTCGAACTGTGCGAGCTCGTCCTCGAGGCGGCGCTCGTCGATCGTGTCGATCGGCGGTGCGGCGGCGTCCGGGCGCCCGTCCTCGGCACGGCTGCGCCGGCGCCAGCGCGGCACGAGCACGAGCCCGAGCACCAGCAGGCCGAACGCCACGGCGACCGGCACGATATACGCAGCGAGGTCGAAGCCGTGCTCGGGGGGGAGCGGCAGGATGTTCGGCCCGTATTCGGACGTCAGCTGCGCCTTGATCTGCGGCTTCGTCATGCCCCGCGCGATCATCGCCCGGATCTCTCGGCGCAACTGGTCGGCGCGCGGCGACTCGGCGATGTTCAGCGGCACGTTGCACGTGTCGCACATCACCTCGTCCTCGATGTCGGGGAACGACACGCGCGGCTGCGCGGCGCCGGCGACTGCCGGGAGCAGCGCCAGCGCGCAGGCGGCGAAGGCCAGCAGCAGCGCGACGTGCCGTCTCATGCCGTGGTCCCGTCCCCGCCCTGCAGCGCGCGCGTGATCGCGTTGTCGAGGAAGCTCGCGTTCAGCTGACCGCGCGAGATCGCGACGATCCGCCCGCTGCGGTCGATGACGAACGTCTCGGGGAGCTTCGTCGTCCCGAACTTCGGCGCGAGCCGCAGCTGGTCGTCACGCAGCGACGGGTACGTCAGGTGGTACTGGCTGACGAACTTGCGCGAGTCGCCCGCGAAGTCCTTGTAGGTCACGCCGAGCACCGTGCCGTTCTCCTTCAGCAGCCGCGCCTGGGCCTTCTCCAGGGTCGGCGCCTCGGCACGGCACGGGTCACACCAGGAGGCCCAGAAGTTCAGCACCACGACCTTGCCGCGCAGCGCGGCCAGCGACGTCGCCGGGTTGCCCTCCAGGCCCGGGAGCGAGACCGCCTGCCCGGGGGCGACCGGGCGCTTGCCGGCCTTCACCGCGGTGTCCAGCCCGGTGTCGCTGCCCGTGTGCACGACGCCGTAGACGAGCAGGCCGATCAGGCCGGCGGTCAGGACGATGACGATGGATGGCACGAGCCCGGGACGCTTCACCGGCCATCAAGGGTAGACCGGCGGGCCGCACGCTGAGCCACCGCCTCGTCGGTATCCTTCGCACCTCTGCGGCGGTAGCTCAGTTGGTAGAGCATCAGCTTCCCAAGCTGAGGGTCGCGAGTTCGAGCCTCGTCCGCCGCTCTCGGAAGCCCCGCGTCGCGGGGCTTCCGCTGCAGGCATCCGACCGCCGGGGGGTACTCGTGCTCCGCAGGATCCGCAGTCGCCTGACGTACGCCAACGTCGTCGCGAGCCTCGCGCTGTTCCTCGCCCTGGGCGGCGTGGGCTATGCCGCCGCGAACCTTCCGAAGGGCAGCGTCGGCGCGAGGCAGATCCGCAGCAACGCGATCACCGGCGCGAAGGTCAGGAACGGCTCGCTCACCGGCGCCGACATCCGGGACCGCTCGCTGACGGCGGCCGATTTCACCGGCTCGCTCGCGGGGTCGCAGGGGCCGCAGGGCGCCAAGGGCGACCCGGGGGCGAAGGGCGACCCCGGGCCGGTCACCGGGGTCCTGCCGAGTGGCGTGACCGAGTCCGGCGCGTTCGTCGCACGTGGACTGGCCAAGCAGAGCTCGAGCGACACCGCCGTCTCGTTGCCGCTCGCGCTGCCGGCGGCGGCGACCGCCTACTACATCTACCCCGGCGGGCCCGCCCATCCCGAGTGCGCCGGCTCTGCGGCCGCGCCGACCGCAGCGCCCGGGAGCTTCTGCGCGTACGAGTCGATCAAGGTGAACGTCCTGCTCCGCGAGTTCGTGGACCCCGTGACGACCACGTCGTATCCGTCCGGGCCGACCCGGCCGTTCGGCGTCATCATCCGGGCCTACTCGGGCGACGGCATCAACGAGTTCTACGCCTACGGCACCTGGGCCGTGACGGCGCCCTGATCGCGGAGCTTCTACTCCTGCCAGGCTGCGAAGCGCAGCAGCTGGGCGAGCCCGGCATCGCGTGAGGCGACGATGCACGTGTGGCCGCCCTGCTGCCAGACGACCGCCAGCGCACCGTCGCGGCGGATGACGCGGGCGTCGATCCGCTCGAACCTCGCGCGCGGCGCCGAAGCCGGGACGCCGAGCGGCCGTCCGTCGACGATCGTGTAGCCCACGCGGGCGGCGCCCTTGCCGTAGAGCACGGTCGTCGCGCGCCGGCCGGACAGCGCGTCGCTGCGCGCCCCGACCGCCGGCCAGGATGCCTCGTAGCCGTAGTTCGGGAAGCGCACCGTGCCCACCGAGCGCGCGACGAAGCGGGCGTTGCGGGTGTCGACCGCCGGCGCCGACAGCGTCGCCGGGCGCAGCGCGAGCGCCGAAGCCTGCGCCGCCGAGGGCGCCTCCGGCGAGCCGCCGAGCAGCGCGAAGGAGACCGCGATCGCGATCGCCAGGCAGGCCGCGACCGCGAGCAGCGGCGCGCGCGTGACGTGGCGACGGGCGCCGGGGCCGCGCCGCAGGCGCTCGCGCGCGACGGCGGCGCGCAGCTGCGGCGGCGCGGAGACCTGCCCGGAGAGCTCGCGGATGCTCGCCCCGATGTCCTCGTGGGCCTCGGGCCGCTCGTCACGCATCGTGACCTCCGGTGATCGTCGTGGGGGCGGCGTCCGGCTCGCGCAGCTGCGCGGCGACGCGGGCGCGCGCCCGGTGCAGTCGGGTGGTGATCGTCGCCTCGCGGACCCCGAAGGCCTTGGCCGCCTCGCGGTAGGAGAGGCCGGCGACGTCGATCGCGACGAGCGCCTCACGGAAGGGCTGGGGCAGCCCGGCGATCACCGCGAACAGCGCCGAGGCCTCCAGCGCCGCGTGCGGCTCGGCGGCGCTGCTGCGGGCGCGGGGCTCGGCCTGCTCCTCGAGCGGGACCTCGGAGGGCCGCCGGCGCGTGGTGCGCAGGCGGTCGAGATGGGTGTTGCGCAGCGCGTGCAGCAGGTAGCCGAGGTCGTCGTCGTTGCGCAGCCAGCGCGGGCGCGCCAGCACGCGGGCGTAGGTCTCCTGGACGAGCTCCTCCGCGTCGTCGCGGTCGCCCGACAGGGCCCAGGCCGCGCGGAACAGGCGATCGAGGTGATCGCCGACGTGTCGCGGATCGAGCCGGCGGACCGGGCCGCCGGACATCGCATCGGTCACGTTCTGAACTGTAGCCCCGGACAGGGCGCTGGCGCCGGCGATCGACATCATCATCCAGCTCCAAGGACGTCCCCGGACCGCGAAACCTTCCCGCCCGTTGCGAAGGTCGGATAGCGTGGCCGCAGAGTCCGGCTGGGCGGGCGGGAAGGAATCCGCCGGTGCCGGCGTCCTACGAGACATGACCTCACCCTCCATGCACCCACGCCGCAGCACGTTCACCCTGGCCCTTGCGGCCGTCATCGCGGTTCTCGCCGCGGCGCTGGCCGGGCCGGCGCTCGCCGGCGGCACGGCCCCGCTCGTCAGGAGCGCGAAGGTCGGCGGGAAGACGATCGTCGTCGACCGCCACAAGCGCACGACGTACGTGCTCACGCCCGAGACCGCCAAGCACCTGCTGTGCACCGCGACGTGCCTGCAGTTCTGGCGCCCCGTCAGCGCGCCGAAGTCCGGCAAGCTCGTCGCCGGCACCGGCGTGAAGGGCAGGCTCGGCAGGCTGAGCCGCGGCTCGGGCTCCTTCCAGGCGACGCTGCGCGGCCTGCCGATCTACACGTTCGTCGGCGACACGAAGGCCGGCCAGGCGACGGGCGAGGGCATTCAGAGCTTCGGCGGCACCTGGCACGTGGTGCAGTCCAAGGGCTGACCGGCCGCGGGGGCGGGGCCGGCGGGCGTCACCAGGACTGTTCGACGCCGCAGTTCGGGCAGGCGACGCCGGTGCTGACGTCGGCCTCGAACGCGTAGCCGCAGGCGCAGGTGTACAGCGCGTGATCCTCGGGGCCACCGGCCTCGCGGATCCGCCGCTGCATCGCCACGCGCGGCTCGACGGCCTGGTCCGGCGTCGCGACCGTGTCCGCAACCAGAGGCGAGGATCGCTTGGCGGCCCGGCGGCGCAGGGCGCGGCGAGGTGGCTTGGAGGTCGTGGTGGAGAGCTGCGGGCGCATCGTGGCTGCTGAGGAGAGAAACGCCATACCGGCGAAGAGGTTTCTCACATCATCGGAAAGTCCTGCCCAATCTTGAGCCCCGCAGGCGTTCCCTGCGCCACGTCGTATCGGGTGGGGCCAAGATCCGGCCAGGTTTGGGATACTGGGTGCACGCCTATGGACCCCGCCCGGAAGCGCCTCATCCGGCTCGTCGTAGCGCTGACCGCCGCCCTGCTGTTGGCCGGCGCCCTCGCGTACACGAGCTTCTCCGCCTCGAGCTCCGCCGTCACGCCGAGTCAGCTGCTCACGTCGGCGCACGCGGGGCAGAGCTACCAGCTCACGGGGAAGGTCGTGAACGGCTCGATCGTGCACGTCGGCGACGGCATCGCCTTCCGCGTCCGCGACCGCGCCGGCACCGCCTCGGTCCCGGTCCGCTACACCGGCGCGATCCCCGACCCGTTCCGCGACGGCCGCGAGGTCATCGTGAACGTCAAGAAGGACGGGAGCACCTTCGTCGGGGAGAAGGACTCGCTCGTCACGAAGTGCCCCTCGAAGTTCGCGGATCCGAAGAGCACCTCCGCCCAGCCGGCCTAGCCGATGGCGACCGTCGGCCAGGCCTGCCTCCTGATCTCGCTGGGCCTGTGCGGCTACGGCGCGGTGGCCTCGGTCTACGGCGCGCGCACCGGGCGCGACGCCTTCGTCCTGTCGGGCCGGCGCTCGCTGTTCGCGGTCGCCGGGCTCGTGACGGTCGCCTTCGTGATCCTCGAGGCCGCGTTCCTGCGCTCGGACTTCCACTACACGGTCGTCGCGACCCACTCGTCGACCACGACGCCCTGGTACTACCGCCTCGCCGCGATGTGGAGCTCGCAGCAGGGCTCGCTGCTGCTGTGGGTCTTCCTGCTGGCGGTCTGGTCGAGCGTCGCGATCCTGCTGCTGCGCGGCCGCCTGCGTGACGTCGCGCCCTACGCGACCGCGGTCCAGCTCGGGCTCGGCGCGTTCTTCTGCGGGCTGCTCGTGTTCGCCGCACAGCCGTTCGAGACGGTCGCCGTCGCCCCGAGCGAGGGGATCGGGCTCAACCCGCTGCTGCGGCACCCGAGCATGATGATCCACCCGGTGATGCTCTACTCGGGCTACACCCTGTTCTCGATCCCGTTCGCCTTCGTCGTCGGGGCGCTGATCGTGCGCCGGGTGGACGCGGAGTGGATCCGCGCGACGCGCTTCTTCTCGCTCGCCGCCTGGCTGTGCCTGGGCTTCGGGATCATCCTCGGCGCGCGCTGGTCCTACTCCGAGCTCGGCTGGGGCGGCTACTGGGCCTGGGACCCGGTCGAGAACGCCTCGCTGCTGCCGTGGCTGACCGGCACGGCGTTCCTGCACTCCGTGATGATCCAGGAGAAGCGCGGGATGCTGAAGGTCTGGAACGCCTCGCTCGTGCTCGCGACCGGCATCCTGGCGATCCTCGGCACGTTCCTCGTGCGCTCGGGCATCCTCGACTCGATCCACGCGTTCGTCGAGGAGGGCAACACGATCGCCTGGGCGTTCACGACGCTCGTCTGCACCCTCGTCGTCATCTCCGTCTACCTCGTCGTCTCACGCCGCAACGACGTGCTGCGCAGCGAGGCCCACCTGGACTCGATGTTCTCGCGCGAGGCCGCCTTCCTGGCGAACAACCTCGTGCTGGTCGGCGTCGCGTTCGTCGTCTTCTGGGGGACGTTCTTCCCGCTGATCTCCGAGGCGCTGACAGGCAAGAAGGCGGCGGTCGGGCCGCCCTGGTTCGACCAGTACGTCGTCCCGCTCGTGCTGATCCTCGTGCTGCTCTCCGGGATCGGGCCGGTGATCGCCTGGCGCCGCACGACGCCCGGGCGCCTGTGGGGCACCGTCCGCGGGCCGGTGATCTTCTCCGCCGCCGTCGGCGTCCTGCTCGCCCTGTTCACGAACGCGGCGACCGACCTGCAGTCGATGATCCTGTTCGTCGTCGCGACGTTCGCGATCGCGGTGGCGGTCCACGAGCTGTGGCGCGGCATGCGCGCGCGCCAGCTGATGACCGGCGAGCACGCGCCGCGCGCGCTCGTCAGCCTCGTCAAGCGCAACCGCCGGCGCTACGGCGGCTACATCGTCCACATCGGGGTCTCGCTGATCTTCATCGGCGTCGCCGCCTCGTCCGCCTTCCAACACACGCGCGACGTCGTCCTGAAGCCCGGGCAGTCCGCGCGCGTGGGCGGCTACACGTACACCTACGTGCGCCCGACGGCCAAGATCGAGCAGCGCGCCGGTGAGCTCGAGCGCATCACGCTCGGCTCGAAGGTCCGCGTCGTCCACGACGGCAAGCAGGTCGCGGTGCTGTCGCCGACGCGCGGCTACTACCCGACGAATGCGCCGGCGCTCGGCGTGCTGAGCCGCTACTTCATCGGGGACTCGACGAGCGAGGTCGGGCTCAAGGCCGGCTGGCGGCGCGACCTGTGGATCGCCGAGCAGCCCGACATCTCGAACCTGCTGCCGATCGTGCGCAAGGGCGACACCGTCTTCGCGAAGGCCGCGGCGGGCGGCGTCAGCGAGCGCGCGCGGGCGATCTTCCTCGCCCAGGCGCTGAACGGGCTGGTCGCCCGCTACCGCCAGACCGCGCCGCCCGCGCAGTTCCGCATCATCGTCTCCCCGCTGACCGGCTGGATCTGGTTCGGCGCGCTGATCGTCCTCTTCGGCGGCTTCACCGCCGCGTGGCCGAACGCCGGCGCCGCCCGCGGCCTCTCCCGCGCGCGCTACACCGCGCGGGTCGCCCGCGACCTCGGCCGGGCGTAGGCGGCGAACGCATGGACGTCGCCGCCCTCATCATCGTGATCGTGCTCGTCGGCCTGGCCGTCCTCTTCGTGGGCCAGCCGTTGCGCCGCGGCGCGATGACGCGCGTGCGCGCGGCCGACGAGGGACGCATCGCGGACCTCCGCGCCGCTCGGCTGGCGAAGTACGGTGAGATCCGCGATGCGGAGATGGACTACCGCACCGGCAAGCTCTCCGAGGAGGACTGGCGGGCGCTCGATCGCCAGTTGCGGGCCGAGGCCGTCGACATCCTGCACGAGCTCGACACGCTGACGCCGGGCGAGCCGGACGCGCTCGAGGTGCCCGCGCCGGCGCCCGATGTTCCCGCGCACGACGACGATCCGGTCGCTACCATCGCTGAGCGATGACGTTCTTCTTCGACGCGCTCACCGTGCTGCTCTCGATCGTGGTGATCTTCCTGATCCTCATGCACTCGGGCAAGGACGCGGGCCTCTCGGGCGCCTTCGGCGTCGGCACCGGCCAGGGCTCCCTGGGCGGCGGCTCGTTGGTCGAGCGCAACCTGAATCGCTGGACCGTGGGCGTGACGATCGCCTGGGCGATCAGCTGCACGCTGCTCGTCACGAGTCCCTGGTAGCTCGCCGCTACCACGCCTCGCGGTACAGCTCGCCCAGCTCGCGCGGGCCTGCGGGCGGCGGCGTGAGCGCCAGCTCGGCGCGCTGCGACGCCGCCTCGGCGTACGCCTCGAGCGCCGACTCGTCGATGCCGATGTCGCGCAGCCGCGCCGCGCCGGCGAGGCCCGCGAAGCGCCGGGCGACCTCCTCGACCGGCTCGCCGATCACCGCGTCGAGCGCGGCGAGCGCGTCCGGGCTGCGGCGCCGCAGCGCCGCGGCGGAGACCGGCAGCAGCGCGGCGTTCGCCGGCCCGTGGCCTGCGCCGGCCTCGCGCACCAGCGTCTGGCTCATGACGTGGTGCAGGCCGTACCAGTTGGCGTCGATCGCGTAGCCCGAGAGCAGCGCACCGAGCGCGAGCTCGTCGCGATCGGGCTCGCCGGTCGCCGGCAGCGCCGCGGCGAGGCGGCGCGCCGCGTCCCTGGCGGCGAGCGTCGGCACCGGCGTCGCCATCGCGGTCAGGCTGCCCTCGACCGCGTGGCCGAGCGCGTTCGCGGCGCTCGCTGCGAGCTCGGCGAGCGGCTGCGACGCCGAGAGCACGGGGTCGTTGAGGACGAGTCGCGGGCGCACGCGCGGCGTCGCGGCGTCGACCCCGCGGGCGTGGCGGTGCACCCACGTCATCTCCGCGGCGCTGAGCGTCGTCGGGATCGCGGCGACGATGACCCCGTCCCCGCCCACCCCGCCGGCGGCGCCCAGCGCCTTGGCGACGTCGATCACGCGACCGCCGCCGAGGGCGACCAACGGTGCCGTGATCGGGCCGGAGGCGAGCAGGTCGCCGGCGAGGTCGTCGACCCGACCCGGTCCGATGACGAGGACGCGCGCCGCCGCGGCGACGACGTCGGGGGCGATCGTGCGCGCCCGATCGGTGGTCAGCAGCGTGTAGCCCTCGCCGAGCAGTCCGGGGGCGTCGGCGAGCGCCCCGCGCCCGAAGCGGATCGTGCGCTCGCCGTCGCGCCAGGTGAAGTCCTCAGCCATCACGCAAGCCTCGCATGCCCGAGGGTGGGCGGGGCCGGAGGTCGAGGCGTCGAGCCGTCAGTTGCGTCATGCGATGGAACGCGCCGGGCGTTCAGTCTCATCGTGCAACTCGGGTAGACTCGAACCCGATGCTCGGCCGCGAATACGCCACCCAGAACTGCTCGATCGCCCGCACGCTGGAGATCGTCGGCGAGCGCTGGACGCTGCTCGTGCTGCGCGAGTGCTTCCTCGGGACGCGTCGCTTCGACGACTTCCAGAAGCAGCTCGGCATCGCCCGCAACGTGCTGCAGGCGCGGCTCGAGCGCCTCGTCGACGAGGGCGTGCTCGAGCGCCGCCGCTACCAGGAGCGCCCGCCGCGCTACGAGTACCGGCTCACCGAGGCCGGCCGCGACCTGCTGCCCGTGCTGATCGCGCTGATGGGCTGGGGCGACCGCCACCGCGCGCCCGCGGGCGCGCCCACGCTGATCCTCCACGAGGGCTGCGGCGGCACGGTCGACGCCGCGCTCGCCTGCGAGCAGTGCGGCGCCACGGGGCTGCGCGGCGCGCAGGTCGTCGTCGTCGCGGGCCCCGGCGCGGTGCCGGGCCAGCGCGTCAGCGCGACGACGGCGCCCGCGTAGCGGCCACGACCGGCGCGGGCTCCAGGGCGGCGGCATCGGTCCGCGGGCGCACCGTCACCGCGACCGAGCCGACGATCACGATGGCGGCCGCGATCGTCGCCGGGCGCAGCTGCTCGTCGAGCAGCCACCAGCCCAGGAGAACGGCGACCACCGGGTTCACGTAGGCGTACGTCGCCACCCGCGAGAGCGCGACGTGCTGCAGCAGCCACGAGTAGGCGCTGTAGCCGATCAGCGACCCGACGACGATCAGGTAGGCCAGGGCGAGCCAGGCGTCGGCCGACGTGTGCGCCGGGTGCACGCGGCCGGCCTCGCCGGCGACGAACCCGACGATCAGCAGGACGGCGCCGCCGATCGTGAGCTGCCAGCCGGTCGAGACGAGCGGGTCGCGCGGCAGGTCCATGCGCGGTGAGGCGAACGAGCCGCATGCCCAGCTGACCGCCGCCGCGATCACGATCGCCATGCCGCCGATCGTCACCCCGGTCGGGCGGCTCCCCGGCAGCAGCAGCAGCGCGACGCCGCAGAACCCGACGCCGACGCTGACGAGCGTCGCCGTGCCGATGCGCTCGCCGCCGGCGAACCGCCGCAGGAGGATCACCCAGAGGGGGACCGTCGCGACGAGCAGGGCGGCCAGGGCCGAGGGGACATGCTCCTCGGCCAGCGTCACCAGCCCGTTGCCGCCGGCGGCCAGCAGCAGGCCGATCAGCGCCGCGGACAGCAGCGAGCGGCGCGACACCGCGACGGCGCCGCGACCGCGTCGCACGCGCAGGATCGCGAGCAGCAGGAGCCCGGCGATGACGAACCGCACACCGGCGCCGAGCAGCGGCGGGATGTCCCGCACCATCACGCGGATCGCGAGGTACGTGGAGCCCCAGATCACGTAGATGGCGCCGAGCGCCGACCACACCTGCCAGGGAGGAGGGGAGACCGAGGTGTGGCCGGCGCGTGTCAACCGACGCCGCTCATCGCGCGGTGAGCGGGTGGGTCAGGCGTCGCGTGAAGCCG
>JADGPM010000119.1 GCA_017882425.1 Solirubrobacteraceae bacterium | reverse complement strand
TGATGCCGGCGTCGGCCCACGCGCTCAACGTGTACGCGGCGACGTCGCTGACGAGCGCGTTCCCGCAGATCACGAACGCGGTCGCCTACAGCTTCGGCGGTTCGAACACGCTCCAGCTCCAGATCGAGCGCGGGGCGCCCGCCGACGTCTTCGCCTCGGCCGGCCCCGACGAGGCGCAGGCGCTCTTCCGCGAGGGCCGCTGCACCCGGCCGGTCACGTTCGCGACCAACGCGCTCGTGCTGCTCGTGCCGAGGTCCAACCCGGCGGGGATCCGCTCGGTCTACTCCCTGCGCGCCGGCGGCCTGCGGCTGGCGATCGGCAGCGCCGCGGTGCCGGTCGGCGTCTACACCCGCAAGCTGCTCGCGCGCCTGCGGCTGACGTCGGTCCTGCGGCGCAACACGGTCAGCCAGGAGCCCAACGTCGGCGGGGTCGTCGCGAAGGTCGCGCTCGCCTCGGCTGATGCCGGCTTCGCATACCTCACCGACGGTCGCGCCGCAGCCGACCGCACCAGGTCGATCGCACTGCCGCGCTGGGCGCAGCCGCCGGTGCGCTACCAGATGTGCGCCGTCAGGCGACCCGGGGCCGACACCGCCGGCGCGCGGAGCTTCATCACACGCGTCACGACCCGCGCCGGGCGCGCCGTCCTGAGGCGCAACGGCCTCGGGCTGCCGCCGCGCGGCTGACGCCCCGGACTACGCCGGATCCAGCGCGCCCCAGATGCCCGGGCCGCGTGAGTGCTCGTAGATGAGCGACGTCTCCGCGTGGGCGACCGCCGGGTCGGTGGCGAGATGGTCGACGACGAACTCGCGCAGGCCCTGGGCCGACTCGGCCGCGATCCAGACGAGGTAGTCGGTCTGGCCGGCGAGATGGAAGACCGACAGCACGCCCGCGAGCGCCCGCACATGTGCGGTGAAGTCCTCGATCTGCTCACGGTTGTGCACGGCGAGGCGCACCGCGACGAGCGCCTGCAGCGGGCGCCCCAGCGCCGCGAGGTCGACCTCGGCGTGGAAGCCCGTGAGCACCCCCGACTCGCGCAGCGCGCGCACCCGTGCAAGGCAGGTCGACTGCGCCACGCCCGCCAGTGCGGCCAGCTGCGTGTTGGGGATGCGAGCGTCCGCGCTGAGCGCCTCGAGGATCGTGCGGTCGACGGCGTCCAGCAGGCGACGAGGATCATTCGGCATCGGTCGCATGATGCCCCATCGGGCCGAAGAAGAACAGGTCAGAGGGGGACGGAACCGAAGGATCTGCGATGACTTGCCCTGCCGTCCGAACAGATGCTTCACTGTCCCGTGTCATGACCCAGCTCACCGCCGGTACCACGGACATCAAGGACTCGCTGCTCGACGCGGTCGGCGGCACGCCGCTCGTGCGCCTCTCGCGGCTGGGCGCCGGGCTCACGCCGCAGCTCGTCGCGAAGGTCGAGTACCTCAACCCGGGCGGTTCGATCAAGGACCGCGTCGCGATCGCGATGATCGAGGCCGCCGAGCGTGGGGGGCAGCTGCAGCCGGGTGGGACGATCGTCGAGCCGACGTCCGGCAACACCGGGACCGGCCTGGCGATCGCCGCGCGTCTGAAGGGCTACCGCGTGATCGCGGTGATGCCGGACAAGATGAGCAAGGAGAAGATCGACCTGTTGCGCGCCTACGGCGCCGAGGTCGTCGTCGCGCCCACCGCGGTCGCGCCGGACTCGCCCGAGTCCTACTACCGCGTCGCCGACCGCCTCGCCGAGGAGATCCCGGGCGCGTTCCAGCCCAACCAGTATTTCAACCCGGCCAACCCCGCCGCCCACTATGCGAGCACCGGCCCCGAGCTCTGGGAGCAGTCGGGCGGGCGCATCACCCACCTCGTCGCGGGCGTCGGCACGGGCGGGACGATCACCGGCACCGGTCGCTACCTCAAGGAGCGCAGCCCGGCGATCGAGATCATCGGCGCGGATCCCGTCGGGTCGATCTACTCCGGCGGCGAGGACGCCGTCAAGCCCTATCTCGTCGAGGGGGTCGGCGAGGACTTCTGGCCCGCGACGTTCGACCCGGCGATCGTCGACCGCTACGTCACCGTCAGCGACAAGGAGTCCTTCCTCGCGACCCGGCGGCTCGCCCAGCTCGAGGGCATCCTCGCCGGCGGCTCGTGCGGCACCGCGCTGCACGCCGCGCTCGAGGTCGCCAAGGGCATCGACGACCCGGCGGCGATGGTCGTCGTGATCCTGCCCGACGGCGGGCGCAGCTACCTCTCGAAGATCTTCAGCGACGCCTGGATGACCCAGCACGGCTTCCTCGAGCGCTCGGGCGACGCGACCGTCGGCGAGGTGCTGCTGCGCAAGCAGCAGGGCGGCGAGATCCCGCCGCTCGTCAGCGTCCGCACCCACGACCGCGTGCGTGATGCGATCGCCCTCCTGCACGAGCACCGCGTCTCGCAGCTGCCGGTCGTCAGCGGGCATGACGCGAGCGCCGTGGTCGGCTCGATCGGCGAACGCGGGCTGCTGCGCCACGCGACCGGCGACGCGTCGCTGCTGGGCGCGCAGATCGTCGACGTGATGGAGGCGCCGTTCCCCGCCGTCTCGGTCAACGACGAGGTGCGCGAGGCGGTCGAGCTGCTCAGCGGCGAGCGCCAGGCGCTGCTGGTCATGCAGGACGGGAGCCCCGTCGGGATCGTCACCCGGACGGACCTCCTGGAAGCATTGGCGCGATGAGCGCCTCGAAGCTCCCGCCCGACGCGCGGTTCGCCACGCGCGCCGTCCACGCCGGCCTGGAGCCGGACCCGCACTTCCGCTCCGTCATCCCGGCGATCCACCAGACGTCGACGTTCGCCCAGGACGCCCCCGGCGAGTACGTCGGCGACTACGACTACGCGCGCACGGCCAACCCGACGCGCCGCGCGCTCGAGGACGCGCTCGGCGTGCTCGAGGGCGGGCACGCGACCGCGTTCGCCTCCGGCCTGGCGGCCGAGCACGCGCTGATCACGGCGGCGTGCGACGCGGGCGGCCACATCGTCCTGCCGATCGACCTCTACGGCGGCACCTACCGTCTCGTCGACAGGATCCTCACCCGCTGGGGCCTGCAGTACACGATGGTCGACCAGACCGACCTCGACGCGCTCGCGGCGGCGGTGCGGCCGGACACGCGGATCATCTGGGTCGAGACGCCGACCAACCCGCGCCTGGACGTCGTCGACGTCGCGGGCGTCGTCGAGCGCAGCGGTGAGGCGCTCGTCGTCGTCGACAACACGTTCGCCACGCCGGTCAACCAGCGCCCGCTGGAGCTCGGCGCCGACGCCGTCGTGCACTCGGCGACGAAGTACCTCGGCGGCCACTCGGACACCGTGCTCGGTGCGGTCGTCGTCGCCGACCCGGGGCTGCACGAGCAGGTCCGCTTCGTCCAGAACGCCGCCGGCGCGATCCCCGGGCCGATGGACTGCTTCCTCGTCCACCGCGGCCTGCGCACGCTGCACCTGCGCATGGCCGCCCACGGGGCCAACGCGCGCGAGGTCGTCGCCTTCCTGCAGGGGGAGCCCGGCGTCAGCGACGTGCGCTGGCCGGGCTTCAGCGGGATGGTGTCCTTCCGCCATGCCGACGCGCACGCGATCTGCACGCGCACGCGCGTCTTCACGCTCGCCGAGTCGCTGGGCGGCGTCGAGTCGCTGATCGAGGTCCCGCAGGCGATGACCCACGGGTCCGTCGAGGGCTCCGCTGCGGCCGTGCCCGCCGACCTCGTGCGGCTCTCGTGCGGCGTCGAGGACGCACGCGATCTCGTCGCCGACCTCGCGCAGGCACTGGGCGCCGCCTAGGCGCGCTCGGCCGCAGGCTGCGCGCTCGGCCCGGCCGCGACCCGCGCGGTGCGGCCCGGCCGGCGGGCGGCCCAGCGCATCGCCGGGCGCTCGACGATCACCCAGCTGAGCCACGCAGCCCCGAGGGCGAGGGCGAGCACGGTCAGCATGCGCGGCGCCAGGTCGTGCGGCAGCAGCCCGGCCTCGCGCGCGACGAGCAGCAGCGGCAGATGCCAGAGGTAGACGCCGTAGGAGATGACCCCGACGAACACCAGCGGGCGCGCCGAGAGCCAGCTGACGCTGCGCCCGGCGCCGCCGGCGACCGCGGCGACGATCAGCGCGAAGCCGACGGCGGCCGGCAGGTTCGCGGCGATGTCGCGCGCGCCGAACAGGTCGAGCGTCGTCTCGTGCCAGGTCGCGAGCGCGATCACGAGCGCGGTGCCCGTGCCGGCCAGCAGCGCGGTGCGCGCCGCGGACAGCGGCGGGCGCTCGCCGAGCCGGCGGTGCTCCACCCAGAGCGCGGCGAGCATCCCGAGCGCGAAGTGCCCGAGGTAGGCGGGAAGCGTCTTGTCGGCGATCGCGCCCCAGCCGTGGCGCAGCTCGAGGGCGCGCCACAGGATCGTCAACGCGATGAAGCCCACGAGCACGAGCGCCTGCGCGCGCGCACCCCCGCGCGCGAGCCACAGCACGAGCAGGCCGATCAGCGGCAGCACGACGTAGAAGGCCGCCTCCACGGACAGCGTCCAGGTCACGGGGTTGAGCTGCATCAGCGTGGCGCCGGAGTAGTTCTGGGCGAACAGCGCGAAGACGGGAAGCTGGCCGGCCGAGGGCGTGATCGGGTCGTACCCGACGAGCGCGAACAGCACCAGGCAGCCGGCCAGGCAGACGTAGTAGGCCGGGACGATCCGCGCCGCGCGCCGCACCGCGTAGCGCCGCGCGTCGACCGCCGGGCCGCCGGTCAGCGCGGCGCGCGCGAAGGCGCGGTAGAGCAGGAACCCCGACAGCACGAAGAAGCAGATCAGGCCGAGGTTCATCTGCAGCAGCGTGTGGTCCAGCGCGCTGCGGTCGGCCAGCAGGTGCGGGCGGTTGTCGCGGTAGAGCCAGACGTGGAACGAGAGCACCGCCAGCGCCGCGAGCGCGCGCAGGCCGTCGAGGCCGTCGGTGCGCCGCGCGGGACTCACCGCTCGGCCGCCGGGCAGACGATGCGGTAGTCGCACCACGAGCAGGCCGAGTACGACGGGGTCGGCTCGAAGCCCTGCCCGAGGATGCCGTCGGCGACCTCCATCACGGTCTCACCGATCCAGTCGCGGTCGATCTCGCCGGAGGGCACCGGGATCTTCTCGTCGTCCAGGACGTAGTGGTAGCTCTGGCGCTCGGACTGGACGTCCCACGCCTCGCGCGCCGCGACGGCGTAGAGCGAGAGCTGGACGTCCTCGCGCAGCTGCGCGGCGGTGCGCGGCCGCCCGGTCTTGTAGTCGATCAGCTCGTAGCCGCCGTCGGGCAGCCGGTCGACGCGGTCGACCCGCCCGCGCAGCGTGTGCGCGCCGAGACGGAACGTGAACGGCTTCTCGAACCAGACCGGCTCGCTGTTCTCGCCGCGCAGGCGGTCCCGGTACTTGTGCAGCGCGGCCTCGGCCTTCACGCGCAGCTGCTTCTCCTCCTCGCTTGCGCCGAACCCGCCGCGCCGCCAGCCGGCGTCGAGCAGCCCGAGCAGCTCGTCGATGCTCTGCCCGCCGGACTGGTGGTAGCGCTCGAGGACCTGGTGCACGAGGATCCCGAAGCGCTGGTTCATCGTCGCCTCGGACGGGATCCGGAAGACGCGCGCGAACTTGTACTTCAGCGGGCACGTGCGGTACGTCTCGATGTCCGAGGCCGACAGGACGAGGCCCTCGCCGCGGCGCGGCAGGAACGCCTCGAGCGACGGCTCACCGCGCCGCGTGATCGCCGCGCTGCGAGCGCGGGCGTCCCGCTCGGCGCCGAGGATCAGGTCGTCCAGCGGGCTCGTCTCGAGGATCTCGCGCTGCTGGGAGGTCGCGGACTGCAGCAGCACAGCGTTGACCTGTGCCAGCGCGTCCTCGACGTCCTGGCCGTCGCGGCGGCCCATGACCGCGGCGAGCTTCACGAGCTCGAGGTAGCGGGTGACGCCGAGCGTGACCTCGACGTCGGCGTCGAGCCGCAGCTCGCCGAGTGTCCCGGCGACGCGCGGGAGGTCCGCGAGCAGCTCGGCGCGCAGCTCGGTGAACGCGGCGTGCAGCGCCTCCTGAGGGCCGAAGAGCTCCTCGTCGCGCTCCTCCCAGGTGCCGCCGACCGCTGCGATGGCGTCCTCGGCGAACGGTGAGGGCGGCTGCAGGGCCCCGCGCTCGGTGCGCGCCGAGTAGGCCAGCACGAGGCCTTCGCGCGCCCGGGTCATCGCGAGGTGCAGGAGGCGGCGCATCTCTGCGACGTGCACGTCGCGGGTGTCGGCGGGAAGCTCCTCGTGCAGCAGTGCGTCGGGGATCGGCTCCAGCGCGACGCGCCGTGCGCCCGGCATCCGCGAGGACTGCAGGCCGAGGATGACGACATGGCGGAACTCGCGGCCCTTGGCCATGTGCATCGCCATGACGTGCACGGCGCCCGCCTGCGCGAGCCCGCCGATCGCGTCGTCCTCGCGCAGCCCGGCGCTTGCGACCGCGGCGATGTAGGCCGCGAACTCGCGCCCGGTCGCCTGCGGCGCGCGGCGGGCGTACTGCGCGGCGAGGTCGGAGAGCTTGGCGAGGCTCACGAGGCGTTCGACGACGTCCGCCTGGGCGGCGAAGAGCTGCTGGCGGCGCAGCCCGAGGCGGTCGATCAGGCGGTGGACGAACAGGTCCGGGCGCGCCTGGTCGAGCTGCGCGGCGATCTGGCGGTGCAGCTTCAGGAAGCCGAGAATCCGCTCGCGCGCCGCAGGGTCGACCTGGGGCGACTCGATCGCCGCACCGAGCGCCGCCACCATGTCGAGCTTGCGCCGGCGGGAGATCTGCACGCAGCGGGCGAGGTCGACCGCGCGCAGCTCGACGGGCGGGCGGGCGAGCGCGCGCACGACGGCGCCGGCGTCGGCCGGGTCGATCAGCAGCCGCAGCCACGCGAGCACGTCCTTGACCTCGGAGCGGTCGAACAGCGCCGCCGCGCCGGTCAGCCGGTAGGGCACGGCGCGCTCCTCGAGCGCGGCCGAGACGGCCTGGCCCTCCTGGCGCACCGAGCGGACCAGGACGGCGATCTCACCGGGCTCGACGCCCGCGTGGACGAGGTGCTCGACGTGCGCGGCCGCGGCCTGCGCCTGCGCTCGCTCGCTCGCGCAGCGCCAGAAGCGCACGTCCCCGCCGGGCTGGGCGACGGCCGGCGTGGCGATCCGCTCGGGGTCGGCGGCGACCACGGCGTCGGCGGCGGCGAGGATGGTGCCAGGGCAGCGCAGCGAGCGCTCGAGGCGCAGCGTCGTCGCGTCGCGCAGCTCGGCCGCGATGTCGTGGAGGTTCTTCGTCGCCGCGCCGCGCGCCCGTACGATCGCCTGGTCCGGGTCGCCCGCGGCGGTCAGCCCGCGGTGCTCGCCGGCCAGCGTCAGGACGAGCCGCAGGTGGGCGTAGGCGAGATCCTGCACGTCGTCGACGAGGACGTGGCGGTAGCGCGCGGCGACGCGCGCCCGCACGTGCGGGCGCTCCAGCAGCCGCGCGGACAGCAGCACGAGGTCGCCCGTGTCGAGCGCACCGTCCTCGCGCAGCATGCGGTCGTGGGCGCGGTAGACCTCGGCGAACTCCCGCTCGCGGTCGGCGCGCTCGTCGCCGGCCGGCAGTGAGCCCGCCCACGCGGCGACCTCCTCTGCGGTGACCATCGCGTCCTTCAGGCGGTCGATGCGGGCGACGATCGTCTCGAGCAGCGCGGCCGGGTTGCCGCGGAAGTCGTGCAGGCGCAGCGTGAGCTCGTCGACGCGCTCGAGCAGCATCGCCAGGCGGTCGGCGGGGGAGACCGTGACGACGAACGGGTCCAGTCCCGCGTCGAGGGCCTCCTCGCGCAGCAGGCGCGCGCAGAACCCGGCGACGGTGTGGACGTGCAGCTCGGCGAAGCCGCGGTCGATCCCCGCCTCGACCTGCGTGCGCAGAGCATCGACGGCGCCGGCGGAGTGGCTGATCGCCAGCACGTGCTCGGGCTCCAGGCCGCCGGCGGTCGCAAGCCACGCGTGGCGCGCGGCGAGCGCGCGCGTCTTGCCGGTGCCCGCCGCGCCCAGGACGATGAGCGGGCCGCCGGTGTGGGTCACGACCTCGCGCTGGCGTTCGGTGAGGCCCTCGAGCGGATCGGGCACCCTCTTAGGATAGGTGGACGATGGCCGCGCCGGGAGCCGCTCTCTCGCACGACTGGCTCGGCGCGTGCCGGCGGTCCGCCGACGCGCTCGGCGCGATCCTCGCGGCCGCCGCCCCCGGCCCCGAGCGCCTGCGCGAGACGGGGACGGTCGGCGAGGGCGGGGACCGCACGCTCGTGCTCGACCAGGCCGCCGAGGACGCCGTCTTTGCCGAGCTGGAGCGCCTGCACGACGCCGGCGCGCGCTTCACGGCGATCAGCGAGGAGCGCGGTGTGGTCGACTTCGGCGACCCCGTGGTGCGCGTCGTCATCGACCCGATCGACGGCTCGCTGAACGCCAAGCGCGGGCTCGGCCACCACGCGCTCTCGATCGCGGTCGCCGACGGCCCGACGATGGCCGACGTCGCCTTCGGCTACGTCTTCGACTTCGGCCCCCGCGAGGAGTGGCGCGCCGTGCGCGGCCGAGGCGCGTGGCTCGGCGATGCGCAGCTCGTCGACGTCCCGGCGGAGCGCCGCACGAGCGACGGGCGCCTGGAGATCGTCGCCGTCGAGTCCGCCGCACCGCAGCGCCTCGCCGCCGCGTCGGAGGGACTGACGGCCGCCGCCTACCGGGTACGGGCGATGGGCGCGATCGCGATCTCGCTGTGCCAGGTCGCCGCGGGCCGGGTCGACGGGATGGCGTCGCTCGGGCGCTGCCGCTCGGTCGACGCCGCCGCCGCGCAGCTGATCGTGCGCGAGAGCGGGGGCCTGGTGGCCTTTCCCGGGTTGGCCGAGCCGCTCGGGGCACCGCTCGACGACCTGCGGGCGATCGCCCCGGTGGTCGCTGCGCGCTCGCAGGCCGGCCTCGAGCTGGTCGCCGCGATCCCCGTCTCGCTGTAACCGCACGGGCCTCGCCGCGTACGAACAGGTGTACGAACGAACGGGTGTTCGATTCGTGTGCTACACTCTTCGTAAGCTCATTAGTTCTAAGTACGACCCACTCTTCGAGAACGAGGTATCTCATGGCTGACACGACCACCACCAAGAAGGCGACCACCACCGCCAAGCGCAGCACCGCCGCCAAGCGCGCCGCTGCGACCAAGACCGCCGCTGCTCGTACGACGGGCGCCCGCAAGGCCGCCACGACGCGCGCAGCCAACCGCACCAAGGCTGACGCCAGGACTGTCCGCACCGACGCGAAGGGCGTCCGCGGCGACGCGAAGACCCTCAACGCCGACGCCGTCTCGACCGGCCGCTCCGCGGCCCTGCTCGCCGGCAACTACGCCGAGCGCGCTGCGTACGTACAGGTCGGCGCCGTGCTGACCGCGCGTGACACCGTCGTCGAGACGATCGAGGATCTGCGCGCCAAGTACGGCACGCGCGACTCGGCCGAGAAGGAGCTCAAGAAGCTCGAGAAGCGCGGCGAGACCGCCCGCACGCGCGCCCAGCGTCAGGTCAAGAAGAACCGCACGCGCGTCGAGCGCGAGTTGAAGACCCGTCGCAACCGCGTCGAGCGCGAGCTCAAGAGGAACCGCACGCGCGTCGAGCGCGAGGTCCGCTCCCTTCGCAAGGACGTCCAGACGCAGGTCACGAACATCCAGGTCCCCCAGGTCCAGGTCCCGGACGTCGTCACCCCCGCGATCAACGCGGTCCTGCCGGTCATCGAGCGCGTCCAGAAGCTCGCGGCGTAGTCCTCGCTTCACCGCGGTCCGGGCCTGAGAGGGTCCCGGCCCCGCGGAGGTTCCCCCGGCCTCATATCCCGCCGGTGGATGCAGCACCCTCTCCTCCCCGTCAAGGGCCGCCAGCGATGGCGGCCCTTGACACGTCCCGGGGCCGGCGGGCTGCGACAATGGATGCATGCCCACGCACGACGAGATCCTGAAGTCCCTCGAGGCCGTCATCGACCCGGAGCTGCGCAAGTCGATCGTCGAGCTCGGCATGGTTCGCTCGATCGACACTCGCGACGACGGAGCCGTCGACGTCACGGTCTCGCTCACGACCGCCGGCTGCCCGATCCGCAGCCACTTCCAGGACGCCGTCGTCAAGGCCGTGGGCGCGCTGCCCGGCGTCACGAAGGTCGGCGTCGCGTTCGACGTGCTCTCCGACCAGGAGAAGGGCGCACTCCAGAAGAAGCTCGGACGTGGCTCGCTGCCCGAGGGCGCGCTCGCCCAGGTCTCGAACGTCGTCTGCATCGGCTCGGGCAAGGGCGGCGTCGGCAAGTCGACGATCACCGCGAACCTCGCCGCCGCCCTGGCGGCCGAGGGCAAGAAGGTCGGGGTGCTCGACGCCGACGTCTGGGGCTACTCGATCCCGCGCATGTTCGGCGTCCAGGGCCGTCCGCCGGTCTCGCCGGAGCGCAAGATCCTGCCGCTCGAGTCCGGCGGCGTGAAGATCATGTCGATCGGGTTCTTCGTCGAGGAGGACGCGGCCGTCGTCTGGCGCGGCCCGATGCTCCACAAGGCGCTCACCCAGTTCCTCGAGGACGTCGACTGGGGCGAGCTGGACTTCCTGCTCGTCGACCTGCCCCCGGGCACCGGCGACGTCTCGATGACGCTCGCCCAGCTGCTCCCGCAGGCGAAGTTCATCATCGTCACGACGCCTCAGGCGACCGCGCAGAAGGTCGCGCGGCGCTCGGCCGAGATGGCGGCGAAGGTCGACCTCGAGATCGGCGGCGTGATCGAGAACATGGCCGGTTTCGTCACGCCCGGCGGTGAGCGCTACGCGATCTTCGGCGAGGGCGGCGGCAAGGACCTCGCCGACGAGCTCGACGTCCCGCTGCTCGGGAAGGTGCCGCTGACGATGCCGCTGCGCGAGCAGTCCGACGCCGGCGAGCCGCTCGTCTTCGCCGATCCCGACGACCCTGCCGCGCAGGCGATCCGCCAGGCCGCGCGCGGACTCGTGGCGATCTTCCCGGTCGAGCTGCCGGTCTTCCAGGCCGTCGCGGCCACGCCGGCGGCGGGCGTGGCCGAGGCGCCCAAGCCGGTCGGCATGAGCCTGCCGATGGCCTAGGACGCCCCGCCGCAGCACGCCGTTCACCTACCGGTGTTGCGCCGTCCACCGCGGGCGGACAGCGGTACAGGCCTTTCGGCCCGCGGTCGATACGAGCTTCGATGGCTGACATCCGCCAGTCGCGCTCCGAGCTGCGCCGAGAGGCACTGCGGGTCGCGCGCGGCCTCTCCGAGGGAGACAGTGCGCTCGTCGCGGTCCTGCGGGAGCTCGAGCAGGAGCGCGGTCGTGCGACCGAGACCGTGCGCGCGGTCGTGCGGGCGCTGGCGGTCACGCTGCAGGCCCGTGACGGCTACACCGGCGAGCACGC
>JADGPM010000118.1 GCA_017882425.1 Solirubrobacteraceae bacterium | reverse complement strand
TGCCCGCCGTTCGCCGACTGCCAGACGCCGGACAGGTCGACGCCGCCGGCGAGCTGCCGCACGGTCGTGGCGCGCGGCTGGTAGCGCGTCGCGCCGACCACGAGCACGGGACCGCCGGACGGCGTGTTCTGCGCCGGCTTTCCGGGGCGTGAGACCGGGCCGGGGCGCTCGGGGAGCTGCTCGCGCCAGGCGCCGCCGACCAGCCGCAGCGCCCGCACGAGGCCCGCGTCGCTGCGCGGGTCGGACGTGTGGTCACGGCGCATGCGCAACGCGATCCACGACAGCCCCGAGCGGCGCGTCACCAGGTGGATCCCCGGATCGGTGAACGACGCCCCGTCGATCTCCGCCGGCAGGCCGAGGCGCGGCGCATCGGGCGAGGGCAGCTCCGCGCGGGCCATCTGGATGAACGCCAGGGCCAGGCCGGTGCTGCCGGTGACCGAGTAGTAGTCGTCGAAGCCCGCGAGCTGGTCGTTCCCGCTCGGGACGACCTGCAGCTCACCGCCGCGCACGCGCGCGTCGAGCGCGGCGAGCTGCACGTCGGCCAGGCGTCGCAGCCGTGCCGCGAGCAGCGGATCGGTGTCCGCGAACAGCGCGGCGCCGCCCGCGGCGGCGTACAGCGACGCCCCGTTCGCCCACGCCTGCCCCTGCCCGCGCCCCGACCAGGACACGTCGCCATCCGGGCCGGTCGCGCCGAGCAGGCCCCACAGCGCGTGTCGCGCCAGGCGCCGCAGCGCAGGCGGCGCCCCGCCCCCGGCCAGTCGCGCGCCGCGCACCACCCACGCGGTGCACAGCGCGGCATAGGCGAGCGGGCGCGTCCCGGGATCGCTGATGATCGTCGCCGGCTCGCTCGGGCGCCCCGGGATGTCGACGTGCCCGACCTCGGGAATCGAGGCGGGGAGCGTCGCGGCGAGGAAGTGCAGCGCGGACCTGCGCAGGCCGGCGGGATCGTGCAGCCGCGTGTGGAGGACCTGGCTGTGCAGCCCGGTGCGCACGAGCTCGAGGTTCAGCACGGCGTCGGCGACCTTGTAGTTGTTGAAGCACGTCGGGCTCTGGTAGCAGCGGTCCGCCGCGGTCGCGATCCCCGCCGCGTGCAGTCGGCCCCAGAGGAGCGCGCGGCCGCGCAGCCCGCCGCCCTCGCCGATGAGCAGGTCCTCGAGATGGCCCGCCAGCAGCATCGCCAGCGGCCAGCGCAGGATCACCGTGCCGCCCGAGCCGCGCGCGAGCGTGCGGCGCGCAAGCGTCAGCCGCCAGCTGCCGTCGTCGGTCGCGCCCGTCCCGGTGGTGCTCCCCGTCCCGCCCGCGGTGCTCCCGGCGGGCGCGCCCGCCGGCCGCGTCGTGCCGGGGGCGCTCGAGGCCCCCGTCACCGGGCCGAGCACGTCGCGAATCGTCGCGGTCTGCGAGGGGCGCGCCGGCCGCTGGCCGTCCTCGCGGGCGCGCGCGAGCGCCACGAAGGCGAGCGAGGGCAGTCCCTCGCCGCCCACGGCGCGGCCGGTCCAGTCCTCGAACAGGCCGCTCTCACGCTGGCGCGCGGCGACGCCCTGCAGCGCGACGTCGATGATGCCCTTCGCCGTCGCGTCGCGGGCGACGGGGATGGCGGGGTCGTCCGCCGCCGCCGGCGCGGCCCCCGCCGCGAGCAGCGCGACGCACGCCGCGATCGGCGCGAGGACCCGTGCTGGACCGGGCGGGCGAGCCATGGCGTCAAGACTGGCGGCGCGCGCCGTCGGCCGCATCAGGGGTTCACCCGGATCCACTACGCCGCCGTGGCCGCGTGCGCCACCCCGCGCACGCGCCGGCAGAAGCCCTCCAGCGAGTCGACGGTGATCGCCTGCGGACCGTCGCAGCGCGCGTGCGCCGGGTCGGGGTGACATTCGACGATCAGCCCGTCCGAGCCGCAGGCGGCCGCGGCGAGCGCGAGCGGCTCGACGAGCGCGCGGCGGCCCGCCGCGTGCGAGGGGTCGACGATCACCGGCAGGTGGGTGTGCTCCTTGAGCACGGTGACCGCCGCGAGGTCCAGGCACGAGCGCGCGGGCGTCGCGGCCGCGTGGATGCCGCGCTCGCAGAGGATCACCTGGGAGTTGCCCTCGGTGAGGATGTACTCGGCGGCGAGCAGCAGGTCGTCGATCGAGGCGCCCATCGCGCGCTTGAGCAGCACCGGCAGCGGGGAGCGTCCGAGCTCGGTGAGCAGCGGGAAGTGCTGCATGTTGCGCGCGCCGACCTGGACGCAGTCGGCGTACTCCACGACGGCGTCGATGTCGCGCAGGTCGGTGAGCTCGGTGACGACCGGCAGCCCGGTCTCCGCGCGGGCCTGCGCGAGGATCTTCAGCCCCTCGAGCCCGAGGCCCTGGAAGGCGTACGGGCTGGTGCGCGGCTTGAACGCGCCGCCGCGCAGCATGTCCGCCCCGGCTGCCGCGCAGGCGCGGGCGGCCGTCAGCGTCTGCTCGGACGACTCGACCGCGCACGGTCCGAGGATCAGGCGGAAGGCCGCGTCAGGCCCGCCGAACGCGACGCCGCTGACGGTGACGGCGTTCGGCCGCTCGCCGTGCAGGTGCTTGTGCGCGAGCTTGTAGGGCGCGGAGACGGGGACGACGCGGTCCACGCCCGGGTCGGCGTCCAGCTCGAGACTCGTGAGGTGGTCGCGATCGCCGTCGATGACGCCGATCACGTTCTGCTCGGCGCCGATCACCCGCTGAGCGCCGGCGCCCGTCGCGGTGATCCGCAGCGTGACGGCCTCGATCTGCGCCTCGGTGGCGTCGGGATGGAAGATGACGAGCATCGCCCAACGGTCGCACAACGTCCGCGATCACGTGGCGCTCGGCGGGTTCAGGCGGTGAGGCCCGGCGGCAGCGGCGGGTGCAGCCCCTGCCGGTGGCAGGCCTTCAGCCCCGGCCCGAGCGCCGGCGCCGCCGCGAGCCGAGGCGGCGTCTCGAACGCGGGGCGGCTGAAGTCGAAGTAGTCGAGCATCGGATCCGCGTTGGCGTCGCGGAAGGTCATCGCCGGCAGGTTCCACTTGCGCTCGACGAACGCGGTGATCGACGTCAGGTCCTGCGTCACGCACGAGGCGTACCGGGCACGCGCCCAGGGCGAGACGACGATCAGCGGGACGCGGAACCCGTAGCGGTCGTAGCCGCCCGGCGCGTCGCCCGGCGCGGTCATCGGCGCGATGTCGTCCGGGCGGATCGCGGGCGGCGGCGGCACGTGGTCGTAGTACCCGCCGTGCTCGTCGTAGGTGATGAAGAGCGCCGTCGACGTCCACGACGGCGAGGCCATCAGCGCACCGGCGACCTGCGCGATCAGCCGCTCGCCGACCTGCACGTCCTGCGGGTTCTCCTGCGAGGTCGTGTCGTAGTCGGGGTCCAGGAAGCTGAACGCCGGCAGCCGGCCGGCCTTCGCGTCCTTGAAGAAGCGATCCATCGTCCGCTGGCGCGTGGAGCGCGCCGGCGAATAGGAGCCCGGGACGATCAGCCAGCTCGGGGCGCTCTGGTAGTAGATGCCCCAGTCGACGCCGTGCGCGTCGAGGCGGTCCCAGATGGTCCCGTTCGCGGCGGGGATCTTCATCGTCGCGCTCTTCGTCGCGATCGTCCCCGACGCCGTCCCGGTGAAGAAGAAGCGACGGTTGGGGTAGGTCTGCGCGAGCGTCGAGCAGAAGAAGCGCTCGCCGATCGGGAAGTGGCGCACGAGCGAGTAGGTGAACGGGAGGTCGCTCGCGTCCCAGTAGCGCATCGCGATCGGCCCGCACGCGCGGGCGAAGCCGTCGTTGCGCCCCCCGTCCCAGGAGGCGTGGCTCGCGTTCCAGTCCTGCCGCGGAAGCCCCTTGAGCTGGCATGGGCTCCCGGCGTGCGCCGAGCGCACGACCCCGCCCCCGCGCGCGGGGTTCGTGTTCGCCGCGCGCCCGCGGCGCATCCGCAGGCCGTCGACGGCTCCCCGCCCGGGAACCTGGTGGGGCACCATCCCGAGGAAGCTGTCGAACGAGTGGTTCTCCATCATGAGCACGACGACGTGCTCGATCTCCGGCATGCCCACGGTGCCGGCGGGGAGGTCCGGGAACGGCAGGCTGTCGGGCGCCCGCAGGTCCGCCATGCGCGCGACGGGGCGCGCCCACGCGGGCAGCGCCGGCAGCTGCGAGGCGGCCAGCAGCGCGGCGCCCCCCGCAGCGCCGCGCAGCAGCGTCCGCCGCGTGCAGGGCTCGAGCGGGTCGATCACCGCGTCACCGTACCCGCCCGGGCGGGGCTCACGCGTCGGTGCGGAACTTCACCTCCATGAGGTCCAGCGCCGTGCGCCGGCCCAGGCTCCCCGTCGGCGGCGACAGCTCGTTGAGGCGCGCGTTCCCGGCCTCGAGGTCCTCCCGCGTCGCGAAGAACCCGATCGCCATCATCTTCCCGTCGTCGAGGCCGGCGAGCATCAGGAACCCGGTCGCCGGCACGCCCTCCGGCGGCCCGGACTCCTGCCTGATCCCCTCGACGGCGCGCTGCATCTCCTCGCGATCCGCGCCCTCGAACGTGGCCACGCGTGCAAACATCGGAACCCCTTTCTCCTGCCCGCGGCGCGAGCCTACGCCTGCCGCCGCGACACGTCCAGCGCGCGGAATCCGAGCCCGCGCGCGCCCAACCGCGACGCCGCGCGCGCAAGCCTGAGAGGCTGCCGGGCATGAACCGGTTCCTCGCCGCGCTGCTCGCGCTCACGCTCCTGCTCCTGACGGCGGCCACGGGGGCGAGCGCCGCCTCCGCCGCGGCCCTCGCCGCCCGCGGCAGCGTCCAGCAGGTCGACGTCACCGGTGCGAAGGCCGGCGCGACGCTGCGCCTGCTGACGCGGGCCGGCCGGACGGTCGCGACAACGAAGGCCGGCAGCCTCGGCGGCGCCGTCTTCCGCAACGTCACCCCGGGTTCGGGCTACACCGTGCGCGCCGGTGCCGGGGGCGCGTCGAAGGCCGTCACCGTGCTGGCGGACCGCTCGGCACCGCCGAGCACGAAGCTCTACGGCCAGAAGATCCCCAAGGGCGGCTACGGCTACCTGACGACCCGCGACGGCACGCAGCTCGCGATCAACGTGCAGCTGCCGGCCTCCGGGGGCAAGGGCCCGTTCCCGACGCTCGTCGAGTACTCCGGCTACGGCTACGCGAACCCCAAGGGCGCCGAGAGCTCGATCTCGCAGATCGCCACGCTGCTGGGCTACGCCGTCGTCGACGTGAACATGCGCGGGACCGGCTGCTCGGGCGGCGCGTTCGACTACTTCGAGCCGCTCCAGGGCCTCGACGGCTATGACGTCGTCCAGACGGTCGCAGGCCAGCCGTGGGTCCTGCACCACAAGGTCGGCATGATGGGCATCTCCTACGGCGGCATCAGCCAGTTGTTCGTCGCCGCGACGCGCCCGCCCGCGCTCGCCGCGATCACGCCGCTGTCCGTGATCGATCAGACGCTGACGACGCTGTACCCCGGCGGCCTGCTGAACACCGGGTTCGCGCTGTCGTGGGCCAAGGACCGCGTGCACGACGCGAAGCCCGCCTCGGCGACCGGCGGTCAGAAGTGGGC
>JADGPM010000117.1 GCA_017882425.1 Solirubrobacteraceae bacterium | reverse complement strand
TCGCGCGCGGTGCGCTTGATCTCGTGCTGGTCGTCGGTGAAGTCGAAGTTCATGGCAGCGGCTCCTAGCGGCGGGGAAGGCCGAGCACGCGCTCGGCGACGATGTTCTTGAGGATCTCGGTGGTGCCGCCCTCGATCGTGTTGCCGCGCGAGCGCAGCAGCTCGTAGCTCCAGGGCGAGTCGGTCAGCAGCGCCTCCGGGCCGAGCAGGTCGGCCGCGTACTGCATCAGCTGCTGGTTGGTGTCCGACCACATCCACTTCGTCAGCGAGCCCTCGGGCCCGGGCTGGCCGTACTTCATCGTGGCAGTCAGGCCGCGGTAGGCGGTCAGGCGCAGGATCTCGCAGCGCAGGTGCAGGTCACCGAGGCGGTCGGCGACGACCGGGTCGTCGAGCAGGCCGCGCGCGGCGGCCGTCTCGGTCAGCTGGTCGAGCTTGACCTTGAGGCCGACCTGGAGGCCGAACGCGAGGCCGGCGCGCTCGTTCATGAGCGTGGTCAGCGCGACCTTCCAGCCGTTGCCCACCCCGCCGACGACGTTCGCGTCCGGGATGCGCGCCTCCTCGATGAAGAGCTCGTTGAACTCCGCCTCACCGGTGATCTGCACGAGCGGGCGGACCTGGACGGCCTCCTGCTCCATGTCGAGGATGAAGTAGGTCAGCCCCTTGTGCTTCGGTGCGTCGAAGTCCGTGCGCGCGACGAGCATGCACCACTTGGAGTACTGGGCGCCGCTGGTCCAGACCTTCTGGCCCGTGACGACCCACTCGTCGCCGTCCCTGACCGCCTTCGTCTTCAGTGAGGCGAGATCGGAGCCGGCCTCGGGCTCCGAGAAGCCCTGGCACCAGATCTCCTCGCCCGACATGATCGGGTTGAGGTAGCGGTCCTTCTGCTCGTCGGTCCCCCAGGTCATCAGCGTCGGGCCCGCGAGCAGCAGGCCGAGCACGTTCGCCGGGAACGGGGCGCGCGCCCGCGCGAGCTCCTCGTTGAAGATCGCGGCCTCGACGAGCGTCGCGTCCCGCCCGCCGTACTCCTTGGGCCAGTGCACGGCGGCCCAGCCGCCCTCGTAGAGCCTGCGCTGCCAGTCGCGGCGGAACCCGTAGGCCTCGTCCTCGCCGTCGGGGGCTTCGCCCGGGTGGTTGGCGTCGATCCATGCGCGGAACTCGTCGCGGAAGGCGAGCTCGCTCGCGTTGAACGTCAGGTCCATGTCAGGGCTCCTGGTCGGTGGTCGGGTCGGCGTCCGGGCCGGGACCGGCCAGGATCGCGAGGGCGCAGTAGGTGAAGGTCGGCTCGAGCTGGTCGAGCGTGTCGCCACGGCCCGCGCGCACGCGCTCGGCGGCGAGCTGGTCCAGTCCGGCGGCGAGCGCGAGGAAGGTCTCACGGGGCGGCGCGGGCGTTCCGGGGCGCACGCGCTGGCGAATGCGCCGGTAGCCGTCGGCGAAGCGCTCGAGTGCCTCCCCGCGCGCCTCGAGCGCGGCGTCGCCCGCCCGGTGGATCTCGATCAGGTACGTGCGCGCGAAGCGCGGTTCCTCGCGGAACGTGTCGAGGTAGGCGACGTTCGCCGCGCGGACCTGCGCGTGCAGGCCCTGCGGCGCGGCGGCGCGCACGGCGGCGCGGATCCGAGCGATCAGGACGTCCACCCCGTGGCGGTAGGCCTCGACGAGGCACTGCTCCTTGCTGTCGAACAGCGCGTAGAACGTCGTGCGCGAGACGCCGGCGGCGCGGACGACCTCGGCGACGGTCGTGGCCTGGTAGCCGCGGTCGGCGACGACCTGCGCGACCGCCTCGAGCAGCCGGGCGCGCTGGCCGTCGGTGACGAGCGTCCGCGGCGCCAGCGCCGGACCGAGGTCCGGATGGCTGGCGACGAGCGAGCGCTGCGGATCTGCGGCGGCCACGCCCGGCAGCGTACCTCATGAGTACATCGCGCGTACTCCTGCGTCCAGGCGGCTGATCCCGCCGGGGCGGGATCGACCGTCTAGGACACGCCGGCAGGCTCGAGCACGGCGGGCGGCTGTGGCTCGGGCACCGCGGCCTCGCCGCCGTCCCCTGTCGGGGCGGCGGTGCCGGGTTGCGTCGGCCACCATCCGCGGCGGCCGAACACCGCGGCGGCGGCCGGCAGCATCAGCGGCCGGACGATGAGCGCGTCGATCAGCACCACGGCGGCCACGCCGATGCCGAACTGCTGGACGGGGACGAGGTCCGAGAAGGCGAACGGCAGGACGGCGGCGACCATGACGAGCGCCGCGCCCGTGGCGGTGGCGGCCGTGCCGCGCAGCCCGAGGCGCATCGCCTCGTGGGAGTGGCCCAGGCGCACGTAGTGCTCCCGCGCGCGCACGAGCAGCAGGACCTCGTAGGTTGCCGTCACGCCGAACATGATCGCGAAGATCCCGATGATCGACATCGGATCCAGATAGCCCGGGCCGCCGAGGATCCGGTCCGAGCCGCTGTAGAGCAGCGTCAGCAGGCCGAACGCTGCGCCGACGGTCAGCAGGTCGAAGGCGACCGCGACGATCGGCAGCAGCACGGCGCGCAGCACGATCATCAGGAACAGCATGACCGCCAGCGCCACGACCGGGACGACGATCCAGATACGCGACTGGGTGACGCTGCGGAAGTCCGCCAGGAACCCGGCCGGGCCGCCGACGGCCACCGTGGTGCCGCTGCTCGCCGCGAACTGCTTGCCCATGCGGCGCAGGTCGACGCCGAGCTGCTGCGTGCTCTGCGCGCTCGCCGCGTCCTTGGAGATCACGACGATCTGGCCGGCGTCGCCCCCGCGCTTCAGGTTGACGGCGAAGCCCGCCTGTGCCTGGTCGGACGCGGGCGCGCCCGCGATCGCGGCGAGCACGAAGTAGCCGGAGTCGAACAGGCCGGGCGACTGCTTCTTCAGCGCGACCAGGTCCTTCGTCGACGGGATCTGCGAGCGGGACTTGGCGACCGCGGCCTCCATCGTCCCCAGCCCGGCGGCCAGCTGGCCGGCCGGCGCGACGCCGGAGCTCAGGCCCGACTGGAGCTGGCCCGTGCCCGCCGTCAGCTGGCCCAGCCCGCTCTCCAGCGCGCCGGCGCCGTTGCGCAGCTTCACGAGGCCCGTGCTCAGGTCGCCGCCGCCGGCGTTGAGCTTCGTCAGGCCGCCCGCGAGCTGGCTGTTGCCGCTCTCGAGCTTGGCGATGCCGGCGGCGAGGTCCGTCGACCCCGAGTAGAGCCGGCTCAGGCCGCTGGCGAGCTGCGCCGTCTGGTCGGCGAACGCCGCGCCGACGCTGGCCGCGGACGATGCCGACGACGACGCGCCGCCCAGCGTGCTCGAGACGTCGTTCGCCGCCGCCTTGGCGTTGTTCAGGGCGCCGATCGCGGCGCCGTAGCCCGGATCGTTCTTGATGCCCTCGATGCCCTGGATCGCGGCGAGCGCGTTGTCGATGTCGCTGGCGGTCGCCGAGGCCTGGTTCTGCCCGGAGGCGATCGCCTTGCTGGCCGCGCTCGAGTCGGCGGCCATCTGGCGCACCAGTGGCAGGCCGGCCTGGACCGGCGTGTTGGCCGTTCCGAGCCCGCCCTGCAGCTGCTTGGAGCCGGAGAGCGCCTGGCGCGCGCCGTCGCGCAGCGAGATGGCTCCCGCGAGCGCCGACTTGAGCCCGGCGGAGATCGCGTTGGCGCCGCTGCTGGCCTGCGTCAGCCCGCCGCGCAGCTGGCCGGCGCCGCTCTGCGCCGCGCCGGAGCCGCCGTTGAGCTGGCCCGCGCCGCTGCTCGCGGCGGCGAGTCCGCCGCGCAGCTGCAGCGCGCCGGCCCCGGCCAGCCCGAGGCCGTTCTTGAGGCGCAGGAGGTCCCTCTTCGAGCTCTTGGCGACGGCGGCCGTCTGGTCCAGTCCGGCCGGCAGCTTCTTGAGGTCCTTCGTCTGCGCGATGAACGCGCCCGGCCCGACGACCGAGTCGACGCGCTTGTCAGCTGCGATCTGCTTCTGGAAGCTGCCGATGCGCTTCAGCAGCGCCGTCGTCGTGATCGGCTCCTTGCCGGAGACGACGAGGATGTTGTAGGGCGTCGGCCAGCCCGCCCCCATGACCCGCGCCACCTGCT
>JADGPM010000116.1 GCA_017882425.1 Solirubrobacteraceae bacterium | reverse complement strand
AGCGTCGTGCGCGCCCGGGCGCGGCCGCCCTCGAAGCCCAGTCGCAGGTCCGTGTTGAGGCGCAGCTCGATGCTCTCGCCCTCCGCGCGTGCGATGCCATGGCTGTAGCCCTCGTCGGCATAGGCCCAGGTGACCGGCCGGCGGCCGTAATCCAGCCGGGGCTCGCACTCGACGTGCATCTCGACCTGGCCGTTGATGCAGCGCATCATCCGGAGCAGGACGTGGTCGGCGTCGGTGTCGGTCGGCGAGCGCCGGTGCGTCTGCGAGCGCTCCTTGTCGTGGTGCCAGGGGCCGATCAGGAGGACGTCGTGGCAGACGACCCAGCCGGTGCCGGTGCCCCACGTGGTCTCCAGGATCATCGTCCCCGGCAGATAGCGCCGGCCCGTCGGGACGCGCTGCCCGGCGGGGGAGACGCGGAACCCGCCGGCGTCGCGGTCGAGCATCGCGCCGAAGATCGACGGCCCGTCCATCCGCGGCACGCACATCCACTCGACGCGGCCGCTGGGGGCCACGAGCGCACTGACCTCGCAGTCCGAGAGGAAGGCGTAGTCGGCGATCGGGGGATAGGGGCTGCCGGCGATCGTGCCGTTGAGGCTCGCCGGTGGCGTCGCCGTGCGCGGAGTCTGGGTCATCGGGCGGGAACGCTAGCGCCGCAGCGCGTCGGGTACGAACCGGCGGGTCGCCGGGCGCGCCGACATCGCGCCGGCCGCCGCGAGCATCGCCCGCGATCGACGGCCCGCCGCCAGCACCACGGACTCCACCGGCTCGTCGTGGCTGGCAAAGCGCGCCTTGTAGGCCTCGTCCCCGCGCAGGAAGCGGTACTCCGCCTGGCCGTCCTGGACGGCGGCGCGGATCGTGTGCCAGATGACGACCGAGCCCAGCGAGAGCGCGTCGTATCGCGGGTCGCGCCCCGACTGGTAGAAGCCGTCGACGTCGCCGTAGCGAAAGCCGTACCAGGCAGCGGCCGGGCGCCCGTCGGCCTCGGCGATCCACAGGCGCAGACGGCCGCGCTCGAGCAGGACGGCGGCGAGGTCGCGGTGCAGTTCGCGGCGCACGCCGGTGAAGGCCACGGAGCCGCCCTGCGCCCAGCGGGCGTCGTGCAGCGTGAAGAAGGCCTCCAGATCGGCCTCCAGGCGCGCCGGGTCGTCGCAGAGCCGCAGCTCGAGGCCGTGGTCGCGGGTCAGGCGGCGCTCGCCGTAGCGCATCGCCTTGCGCAGGCTGCGGCTGAAGCCCTGCTCGACGTCCTCCCACGAGGCGCCGGCGATCGTCAGGACGGGGCTCGGCTCGGAGCGGATGACGCGGCCGCCGAGCAGCTGCGCCCAGCCGGCGTCCGCGCGCACGTTCTCGGCGATCGCGACGTCCCATGCGCCGCGGCGCTCGTCGAGCACCATGGCGAGGCCGGCCGCGGCCAGCGCGCGGTCCTGCGGCGCGCAGACGGGCCCGAGCTCGTCCGCGACGCCGTGACCGACGAAACGCACGACCGACACGCCGCGCACCGCGTGCCGGCACAGCGGCAGCAGGGCGGCGACGCGCCCGTCGGGCGAGCGGACACGGTACAGCCAGAGCTCCTGGCCCTGCGCGAGGTGGCGCCACCAGGCCGTGGCGTACTCCCAGGTCGAGAAGACGTTGCGGGTCGCGGGCGCGAGCGCGGCCCAGTCCTCGCGCGCCTCCTCGAGCCCGGGGACGGGCTCGACGGTGCATTGAGGGGCGGCGGCCTGCGCAGCCGCCGGCGGCCCGGTCGATCGCATCCGTGCGCATCGTACGCCGCGGCGACTACGGTACCGACGCAGCATGGACGTGGCCCGCGATCTCGACCAGGTAGGAACGCTGACGGCGGGGTGGGAGCGGCTCGCGGCGCGCGCCGGGACGCTGCCCACCCAGGACGCCGCGTGGGCGCTCGCGGCCGCCGAGACGCTGGAGGCGTCCCCACCGCACGTCGTGGTGGCCGGGCCGGCCGACGATCCGCGGGCGATCGCCCCGCTGGCGCTGCATCGCGGCAGGCTCGAGCTGCTCTCCGTGACACAGATCCGCGAGCCCGTCGACCTCCTCGCCGAGGGGCAGCCGGCGCTCGAGGAGCTCTGCGCCGCGACGCTGCGCCCCGGCCTGGCGCTGCGGTTGGAGCGCCTGCCGGCGGACTCCCCGGCGATCGCCGCGCTGCGGCGCGTGATCGGCCGTCGCGGCCTGATCACCGTGCGTCCCGCGGAGCCGTGGCCCTCGCTGGACCTCGGCCCGCAGTGGGAGGACCTCGGCGGCGGGCTCAGTTCGCGCCGTCGCTCGGACCTGCGCCGCGCGCTGCGCAGGTCCGAGGCGGAGGGCGAGGTCGAGGTGGAGCTGCTCGCACCCGAGCCCGGTCAGGTCGGCGCGCTGCTGGACGAGGCCTTCGCCGTCGAGGCGCGCAGCTGGAAGGGCGAGGAGGGCACGGCGCTCGCGCTCGATCCGCTGCGCGCGGCCTTCTACCGGCGCTACGCGGCGCTGAGCGCGGAGCGCCGCGAGCTGCGCGTGGGGTTCCTGCGGATCGGCGGACGCACCGCGGCGATGCAGCTCGCCGTCGCCTGGCATGGCCGGCTCTGGGTGCTGAAGGTCGGCTACGACGCGGCCTTCGCGCGCTGCTCGCCGGGGATCCTGTTGCTGGCGCACGCCGTCGCCGACGCGGCGCGCAGCGGCGTCGAGGGCTGCGAGCTGCTCGGCACCGCCGAGGAGTGGACGCGGCCGTGGTCCACGCGCGAGGTGCCGACGCTGACCGTGATCGCCTATCCGGCCCGGCCGCGCGCCGCGGGCCGGCTGGCGCGCGACGTCGCGGGCGTCTCCGGCGCTCGTGCCGGAGCGGCCGTGCAGAGCGGCCTGCGGCGCTCGGCGCTCGCCGCCGAGCGCGCGGCGGCGCGGCGCTACCTCGCGGGCCCGGCGCTCGAGGACGCGGTGCGCCTGGAGGCGGACTACGCCGCTCGCGGCTGGCCGACGACCGTCGGCTACTGGAACTACGACACCGACGAGGTGGCGTTCGTCGCCGCGCAGAACGAGGCGATCGTCGCGGCGCTCAGCGGCCGCCCCGACGCCCAGGTCTCGATCAAGGTGACCGCGATCGGGGAGCGCCGGGACGTCGTCGGTGCGCTGCTCGAGCAGGCCGCTCAGGCCGGCGTCGGCGTCCACATCGACGCGATGGCCCCCGAATGCCAGGACACCGCCCTGGACATCGCCTGCGCGCTGGCGCCCGACGCGCCCGCGCCGCTCGGCTGCACGCTGACCGGGCGCTGGCCGCGCAGCGTGACGGACGCCGCCCGCGTCGCCGGCGTGCCGCTGCGCGTGCGGGTCGTCAAGAGCGAGTGGCCGAGCCCCGAGAACCCCGGCCGCGATCCGCGCGCGGGGTACCTCGAGGTCGTCGACACGCTGGCGGACGCCGGAGCACTGCACGTCGCCGTCGCCACGCACGACGCGCCGGTCGCCGAGCGCGCGCTGGCGCGCCTGCTCGCCGCGGGCGTCCCGTGCGAGCTGCAGGTGCTGCACGGCATGCGCGCCGCGCCGGCGATCGAGGTCGCCCGGCGTGCCGGCGTGCCGGTGCGCATCTACGTCGGCTACGGCTCGGGTCGGGTGCCCTACCCGGTGCGTGCCGCGCCGCGCGACCCGCGCGTGGCCGCGCGGCTCGTGCGCGACCTCTCGCGGCGCAACCGGCCGCTCGCGGACTAGTCCTGCCCGGGGGCGAGGCCCTCGATGACCTCGCGCAGCTGGTCGGGCCCGCACATCGGGGTGAGGACCAGCGTCGTGATGCCGCCCGCCTCGAACTCGCGCAGGCGCGCGCGCTGCTCCGCGTAGGACCCGAAGATGAAGATCTCGCGCACCAGGTCGTCGGGGACGAGGTCGAGCGCGCGCTTGCGGTCGCCCTCCTGCCAGGCGGCGAGCATCGGGCCGAGCTGCTCGCTCCAGCCCAGCCAGCGGAAGAACTCCGTGTAGACGGGCACCGTCGCGTAGGCCGAGAACAGGAACCGCGCGGTCGCCAGACCCTGCTCGGCGGGCTGCGGGATGCAGAAGAAGCGGCACACGAGCTCCGTGCTGCCGGCGGCCTTCCCCGCGGCGGCCTCGCCCTCGCGCACGCCCTCGACGACACGCGGCAGCCCGTTCAGCGGGAGGAAGTTCGTGAACGCCCCGTCGCCGATCTCGGCGGCCAGGCGCAGCATCCTGCCGCGCAGCGCGGCGATGACGATCGGCACCGGCTCGGCCGGCGGCGTCTCGAGCTTGAAGCCGCCGCGCCCGCGTCCGCCGGCGAGCACGGGGCGCAGCTCCTCGACGGTCTCGCGGACCTTCGAGAGGGGCTTCTCGAACGGGACGCCGTTCCAGCGTTCGACGATGACGTTCGACGAGGAGCCGAGGCCGAGCACGAACCGCCCGCGCGATGCGTCGGCGAGCGCCGCGCAGTGCTGGGCGAGCACCGCGGGCCCCCGCGTGTACGGGTTGACGATGCCGGTGGCCAGGCGCAGGCGCTCGGTGTGCGCTGCGGCCAGCACAAGCGGCGTGAAGCCGTCCGGGCCGGCCGTGTCGCCGGTCCACAGGTCGTCGTAGCCGAGCTCCTCGGCGAGCCGGAAGAACGGCGCGTGGTCGGCCAGCGGCAGGCCGTTGAAGGGGAGGGTCAGGCCCCAGCGGGTCTCAGGCATCGGATTGCACCAGCCATTCGGAGATCGCGAAGCGCTCGTGCCCGAGCCACTCGACCCGGGTCAGCGCCTCGTTGACGATGGTCAGCCGTCCGTCGCGGCGCTGGCGCAGCGGCGCGATGCTCAGCGCCGCGCCGCGCAGCACCGCCTCGCGGCCGATCGCGTCGCGCGCATGGGCGACGAAGTCGCGCTGGGTGCCTTCGGTCGTGCCGGAGACGATCGGTGCGAGCTCGCCGTGCTGCATCAGGCAGCCGCCGACCGTCTCGCCGCCGCCCGCCAGGCCGACGTTGTTCACCAGCAGGAAGTTCCCGGCGTCCAGGAGCATGCCCATCCAGCGCCAGTAGGGGACGCCCTGCCAGTCGCGCACGCCCCAGGAGTGGTCGCGCATGCCGGCGCCGTCGATCGCGAAGTGCTCCGCCCCGACGGTGAGCGCGCCGGCGATCGCGCCGGGCTGCTCGTAGTGGCGCAGCGCGACGCCGTCGGCCAGCCCCGTGCCGAACGCGAACGGCGAGGTCCACGCGGTGAATGCCAGCTCGCCGGAGACGGCGATGACCTGGTGGGCGTCGGGGTGCTCGCCGATGTCCTCGGCCCGCGCGAACAGGCGCGCCGGCCCGTCGACGGCGATCGTCCAGCGCTCGAACGGCGCCTCGCAGCCGTAGGCGACCGGTCCGGCGGCGACGGGTGCCCCGGCGAGCGGCTCGGGCACCGCCTCGTGCGCGAACGCCAGCAGGAAGCGCGGCGGGTGGCCGGGCATCCGCGGGGGCAGCCAGACGCCGAGCGCCGCCTCGATCCGGCCCTCGTTCGGGCGCGCGCCGATGCGGGTGTAGAACGCCAGGCCGCTCGCGGCGTCGCCGCCGCCGAAGTACAGCGAGTCCGACCACTGTTCCTCGGCGCCGGGCGCGTGGAAGCGCTCGTCGGCGGCGAGCAGGTCGGTGGCGGCCATGAGCGCCACCATATCCGTGGGATGATGGCCGCGGTGACCGACTTCGTGGGCATCGCCGACGCCGACGCCCGCATCGGGAGGCCGTTTCCGCTGCCCGCGGCGCCGCTGCCGCTGGGGCGCTGGGTCGACGTCGCGGCGTGCGGTGCCGGCGCCGAGGTGGTGTGGAACCTCGACGACACGCGCGCAGGGATGCCCGCGCGGCTGGCCCTCTACGCGGGGGTCGCCCCGCCGCCGCCACGCGAGCTCCCGGGCGCCGCCGCCGACGAGACCACGGACGTCGCCGGCGCGCCGGCGCGGCTGCGCACGGCGCCGCTCGAGCAGGCCGAGCCGTCGCTGCGACCGGTGCGCGAGCTGGTCTGGGAGGCGGGCGGACTGCACCTGCGTCTCACCGCGCAGGGTCCGTGGGCGGTGGACGATCTGCGGGAAATCGCGGCTTCGATCAGGAGCCCCAGCCATTAGGGTCCGCCGCCATGGCTCACACGACACCTGACCGTAATCTCGCGCTCGAGCTCGTCCGCGTCACCGAGGCCGCTGCGCTCTCCGCCGCCCGGCTGGTCGGCCGCGGCGACAAGGAGGCCGCCGACCAGGCCGCCGTCGACGGCATGCGCCACGTCCTGGAGACCGTCTCGATGGACGGCGTCGTCGTGATCGGCGAGGGCGAGAAGGACGAGGCCCCGATGCTCTACAACGGCGAGCACGTCGGCGACGGCTCGGCGCCCGCGGTCGACATCGCCGTCGACCCGCTCGAGGGGACCACGCTGTGCGCGAAGGGCATGCCGAGCGCGATCGCCGTCATCGCGATCTCGCCGCGCGGCACGATGTTCGATCCGGGGCCGTGCGTCTACATGGAGAAGCTCGCCGGGGGCTCGGACATCGCGGACGTGCTCGACCTCGACAAGCCGATCGGTGAGGTCTGCGGCCTGATCGCCGGGCGGCGCAACGTCGACATCGGCGACGTCACGGTCGTCGTGCTCGACCGCCCGCGCCACCAGGAGGGGATCACCGCGATCCGCGAGGCGGGTGCGCGTGTGCGCCTGATCAGCGACGGCGACGTCAGCGCCGCGCTGCTCGCGGCCAGCATCCGCTCGCCCGTCGACCTGCTGTGGGGCGTCGGCGGGACGCCCGAGGGCGTGATCTCGGCCGCCGCGATCAAGGCGTTCGGCGGCGGCCTCGTCGGGCGGCTGTGGCCGCGCGACGACAGCGAGCGCCAGGCCGCGCTCGACGCCGGCTACGACCTCGACCGCCAGCTCACCCAGGACGACCTCGTGCGCGGCGACGACTGCTTCTTCTCCGCCACCGGCGTGACCGACGGCGACATGCTGCAGGGCGTGCGCTACGAGGGCCGCGGAATCGCCTCGACCGAGTCGATCGTGATGCGCTCGCGCTCGGGGACGGTCCGCCGGGTCAGCGCGCGGCACAACCGCGAGAAGCTGCGCGCGATGATCGGCGGGCGCTACGGCTGAGCGACTACGTCGCCGACGGCACGCGGCCGGCGTCGCGTGAGCGCGAGCGCTGGCTGGGCGTCGGCCCGCTGGGGTCCGGCACCTCGCTGATCTCGGCGAGGCGCCCGACCTTCGAGGGCGCGAGGTCGAGCTTCGCGATCGAGCGCAGGAACCCGTAGGTGACGAGGACGTGGATCCGCGACTGCGTGACCGCGTAGGCCCACTGCGTGAACGTCGAGGCGATGCGCGGGTAGTAGTTGGCGACCTCGACCTCGACGTGCAGGCACACGCGCGACGGGTCGCTCGTGGGCGAGCGCTCGACGTCGATCTCCAGGTAGCCGTCGGCGTCGACGCCGGGCGGGGCGACGAGGACGCCGCGGGCGATCCGCCAGCGCACGACGCCGCGATCGCCGTCCATCTCGTACTCGGGGCGCCGGAAGGCGAGCAGCACGAACGGACGGCGGACGAGCACGACGAACCGCTCGTCCTCGGTGTACTCGACGCGCACCAGGCCCAGGGTGCAGCGGCTCAGGAAGCGCCAGTACGTGCGGGCCAGGCGCTCGAGGTGCATGGGCGACCAGATCGCCGCGAGCGCCGCGACCGGCATCTCGACGTCCGCCGACTGCACGGAGCGCACGGCGCCGGAGCGGTCGACGCTCGTGTCGTCATGCAGTGCGCTGATGACGGACGGCCCGATCGTCGTCGGCCGGCCGAGCATGCGCTTGGCCAGCCGGGAGGCGGTCGCGTAGGCGGCGGCCGCGAGGGCCGCGACGCTGAGCACGGTGCGCAGACGGGTCATGCGGCGCCCGATGGTACGAGGCCCTCCCCGCGCAATGCGTCGCGGACGGCCTCGTCGAAGCCCATCGGTGCGTCGTTGATCCCGGGCGGGGGCGGCTCACGCACGAGCAGCTCCTCGCTGAGCCCGTCGACGAGCGGGCGTGCAAGCGCCGGGTCGACCGAGGTCACGAACCGCACCCAGTAGGACGACAGGCGCGGCGAGAGCAGCGGGACGGGGACGATCAGCGGCTCGCGCCGACCGTCGGCGCGCGCACAGCGCTTCATCATCTCGCGGTAGGTCAGGACGTCGGCGCCGCCGAGCTGGACCTCCTCGGGCGCGTCCGCGTAGGTGGCGAGCCGCGCCAGCGCCGCCGTCACGTCGCCGGCGGCGATCGGCTGGGTGCGCGTGTCGATCCACTTCGGCCCGACCATCGCCGGCAGGCGGCGGACGAGCTGGCGCAGCATGAGGAACGAGGCGCTGTCGGCGCCGATGACCATCGCCGCCCGAGCGTGGACGAACTCGGGCGCGGCGCCGGCGAGGATCCCCGCCACCTCCTCGCGGCTGCGCAGGTGGTCCGATCCTGCGCCCGGAGCCTCCAGGCCGCCGAGGTAGATCAGGCGCCGCACCCCCGCCCGGCGGGCGGCGCCGGCGACGTTCGCCGCCGCCGCCCGGTCGTTGGCGGCGAAGTCGCCCTGCGCGCCACGGCCCATCGAGTGGATGAGGTAGTAGACGACGTCGATGCCGTCGAGCGCCGCATCGAGTCCCTCGCCCGTCAGCGCGTCCCCGCGGACGACCTGCGGCCCCGCCGGGAGCTTCGCCCGTGCGGGATCGCGGACCATGCAGCGCACGCTCGCGCCGCGCTCCAGCAGCTCGCCGAGCAGCCGCCCGCCGACCGCACCGGTGGCGCCGGTGAGCAGGATCCGCGGGCTGGAGAGGGGAGCGTCCACGTGACGAGTACGGGCCGCCGCGCTGCGCCGATGACCACCGCGAGCCGACCGTCCGTACTGGCACTGTGGTGGAGGCGTGGAGGGACGTTCAACGCGTTGTTGAACCCTTCCGTGGATGCTGAGCATGAACGCACTGGCGATCAAGGACGTGGCGGAGCAGACCGGCATCGCCGCCGGGACGATCCGCATGTGGGAACAGCGGTTCGGCTTCCCCTGTCCGGATCGCACCGCCAGCGGCTACCGGCGCTACGGCCCCGAGGACGTCGAGGCGCTGCGCCGCGTCCAGGCCTACCGCCATCGCGGGCTCTCCGTGTCGGCGGCGATCGAGCGCGCCCGCGAGAGCGGCGGGGAGCGGGACCGCCCGTCGATCTACGCGGCGGTCGCCTCGACCTTCCGCGACCTGCGCCCGCACGTCCTGCGCAAGTCGACGCTGATCGCCCTCAGCCGCGCGATCGAGCACGAGACCCTCGCCCAGGCCGCTGCGCCAGTGCTGATCGGCGCCTTCCAGCGCGAGGAGTTCTACCGCGCGGTCGAGCCGCGCTACCGGCAGATGTCGCACCTGGCCGATGCGGCCGTCGTGTTCGCCGACTTCCCCGCCGTGCGCCGGCCACCCGGTGGCCCGATCGAGCTCCCGATCGACCCGGCCGACGCGCTGGGCAACGAGTGGGCCGTCATCGTCGACGCGCCGGGCTATGCGGCGTGCCTGCTGGCGTGGGAGCAGCCGAGCGTCACCGAGCCGGGTGACGCGAACGACCTGCAGCGGCGCTTCGAGGCGATCTGGACGATCGACCCGCTCGCGACGCGGCGTGCGGCGCAGGTCGGCGCCCGGCTCGCGGCCCGCGCCGACGCCGAGTGCGGCGAGCGCCTCGACGCGCTGCTCGCCGACCGGCCGCTGGCGCTCGAGGAGCCGGCCCCCGCGCTGACGGCGCTGACGAACCGCATCGTCGCCTACCTCGAGGACTAGATGATCGAATCGCCCATCTAGATCCCGATCAGCTCGACCTCGGCGCCCGCCGCGAGCTCGCCCTCGCCGCGCGGCACGACGGCGAGACCATCGGCGAGCGACATCGAGCTGAGAACGTGCGAGCCCTGCGGCCCGGTCGGGTAGGCCAGGCCGCCTTCGATCCGCACGCGCACGCACGCGTCGCGCCGCGGGTCGCGGGCCAGCGGCTCGCCGAGCCGCACCTGACCGGGGACGGCGGCGTCCACGACGCCCTCGAGCGCGGCGATCGCCGGGCGCACGAACAGCAGGAACGTCACCATCGCGGAGACCGGGTTGCCAGGCAGCCCGAAGACGAGCGTGTCGCCGGCCACGCCGAACCACGTCGGCTTCCCGGGACGCAGCGCGACACGCCAGAAGCGCTCCTCCACACCGAGCGCGGCGAGCGCCGGCTTGACGTGGTCGTGCGGGCCGACCGACACGCCGCCCGAGAGGACGACGACGTCGGCCGCCGCCAGCGCCTGCGCGATCGCCGCGCGCGTCGCGGCCGCGTCGTCGGGCACCTGGCGTGCCAGCGCCACCGCGCAGCCCTCGCGCTCGGCGAGCGCCGCGAGCGTGACGCGGTTCGAGTCGTGGATCTGCCCGGGGCCGAGCGGCGTCCCCGGGGGGCGCAGCTCATCGCCGGTGGCCAGGACGGCGAGGCGCGGCTGTGGGGCGCAGTCGAGCGCGGCGAGGCCGGCGTGCACGGCGACGCCGAGGTCTGCGGGCCCGAGCCGCCGCCCGCGGTGCAGCACGCGCGCGCCGGCGCGCAGGTCCTCGCCCGGCCCGCGGACGTTGCGCCCGGGTTCGACGGCGTCGCCGAGCACGATCTCCGCACTGCCGTCCTGGACGAGTTCCTGCTGCAGCACCGCGTCGGCGCCCGTGGGCAGCGCCGCCCCGGTCGAGATGCGCACGGCCTCGCCGTCGCCGACCTCGCCGGTGAACGGCGTCCCGGCGCGGGACTCGCCGATCAGACGCAGGCGCCGCCCGGCGGGCCCTGAGCGGACCGCGAACCCATCCATCGCGCTGCCGGCGAACGGGGGCACGTCCTGGGCCGCCGTCACGTCCTGCGCGAGCACGCGGCCGAGCGCCCGCTCGACCGCGAGGGCCTCCGGTGCGCGCGGACGAACCTCATCGAGGATCAGGGCGCGGGCATCATCGATGCTGAGCAGGGGGTCGGACATCGCCGCGCGGGAGCATGACGCACCGGGGCGCCCCGGAGAAACCTCACCCAGATAGCGGGAAAGGCACCCAACGACCGTCCGGCACCGCTGGTATTCACTCCCAATGCTCGCGGGCTCGCTTCCCGCCCGCCCTGCGCGGCCTGTCGCCGACGCACCGCTGGCCGCACTCGCCGATGGCGAGGGGCTCGCGAAGGGCTGGCTCCTGACACTGATCGCCGGCGCGCCGCTGGCCGCCGCCGCAGCGCTGCCCGCGGGTGCGCTGGCGACCGAGGGCCCGGCGCTCTGCTCGGCCGTCGTCGCGGCACTCGCCTCGGAGGTCGAGCTCGACCGGCTGCGGCCCGGCGGCGACCGCGCCGGGCTCGCGGCGAGCGCGGGTGAGCTCGCCGGCGCCGCCGACCCGGCCGGCGCCATGCAGGCGGTCGGCGCGCTGCGCGCGACGCTGTGGTCGGCCGTCACCGACGGCCTGACGCGACCGGAGCCGGAGCACGTCGCGGCACTGGCCGCGCGCCTGGCCCTCGTCTGCGACGTCGTCGCGGCCGCGGCGCTCGGGCGCACCGGCCGGCCGGCCCCGGCCGTCACCGGCACGGCGACAGCGCCCAGCGAGCCCGCGGCCGACGAGCCGGGGACGCGCCCCGCCCCGCCGGTGCCCGCCGACGATCCCGGTCTGCGGCTCGCCCCGGCGCCGGGACCGAGCATCGAGCCGGCCGTGCCGGTGCGCCCGCCGGCGCTCGCGCCGCGCTCCCGCGCCGTGCCGGCAGACGTCTTCCCGTCGGCCACGGCGGCGCCGGAGGATCGCGCGGAGCCGTGGGCGACCGCGGTGATCCGCCGCCTCGGCCGCCTCGTCGCCGACGGCGGACCGTGCGCGGTGCTCGTCGTCGACGTCGACGACGCCGGGCGGCTGCTCTCCGGCGACGTGCGCGGTGACGCCGCCGCGGCCCTGGACCGCGCCGAGCGTGCGCTGCGTGACGAGCTCCGTCCCGGCGACGCCGCCGTGCGCGAGCACGACGGCCGCGTCTGGATCATCGCGGCGAACACCGGGCTGGAGGGCGCGCGCGCCCTCGGGCGGCGCCTTGTCGCGGCCGTCGGCGGCGCGGCGACCCTGCAGGGCGCCCCGCTCGCGGCATCGATCGGGATCGGCGTCTGCCCGGACGACGGGACGGACCCCGCCGGGCTCGTGGCGCATGCGGACGAGGGCGTGTTCGCGGCGCGTGCCGCAGGCGTCCCGCTCGCCTGAGGACGCCGCCGAGGCTCAGCGCGTCAGCGTCACGCCGCCGCCGGTGGAGATCACCGGAGCGGGGGCGAGGGCGGACTTCGGCATCCGCTCGCCCTGTGGCAGCACGCCGACGCGCGCACGGCCGGCGGACACCATGCCGAGCGCGCGGGCGGTCGCCACCGTGAGGTCGTAGCTGACGCCGTGCGCGTAGGGGCCGCGGTCGATGACCGGCACGCTGATCGTCCGTCCCCCATAGGTGACGTCGACGAGCGAGCCGCACGGCAGGGTCTTGTGGGCCACGCCGAGCGTCGCCCTGTGCAGCTTCACGCCGCAGGCGCCGGTGCTGCCGGACTGGTCGTACCAGGTGGCCGTGGCGGGGCGGTAGACGGTGGCGGTGGCCAGCGGCACCGTCACCGACTGTGCGGCGAGGACCTCGGCGGCCGGCTCCGCGCGGGCGGTGAAGCGTCCCACCTGCAGAGCGGTCCAGGTCGCGGCGAACGAGCCGTCGGCCGCTGCGCGGGCGGTCGTGACGCGCTGCCAGGTGCCGTCGGGCGCGAGCAGCTCGATGCTGATCAGGCGCCCGCCTGCGGCGGGTCCCAGCGTCCCGCCGAACTGCACCGGCTGCCCGACGAGCGCCGGGGCTGCGGTGAGCATGGCGTCGCCGACCGCGACGCCGCCGGGGTCCTGCGCCCGGGCTGGGGCGGCCAGCACGCCGCAGAGGGCGACGGCCGGGATCACGGACAGGAGCTGTCGAAGGCTGATGCTGATGTGCTTGGTCCTCGTTCGACGGCCTACGGGGTGAGCTGACGGGCTCGCGCCGAACGAGCGGCGCTACAGGCCGGATGTGGCCCGATTCGCCCCGGCGAGCACGGTGCTCGCAGTGGGTCCCCCGTCCTCCGCGTGCCAGGCGCGCAGAGGTTCGGCAGTGGTCATAACCTACACCAGCGGACCGGACGGTGACGTGGCCGGGGACCCGGAGCGCCTGCCACGCGGCGGTCTACGGGCGCGGGATGAGCTTCAGGACGCTGCGGACGAGGCCGGCGAGCGCGGCGCCCGGATCGGCGCTCCCGTGCTCGCCCTCGGCGCGTGGCGTGGCGTATCCGGCGGGCGGGATCGCGCGCTTGACCGGACGCGGGCGGACGGCGGCCTGGGTGGCCGTCCGCGCCTTGGCCGGGGCCTTCGCAGCCGGTTTGCGCGCAGGCTTCGCGGTCGGCTTCGCCCTCCCGGCCGGCCTGCCCGCGGCGGCGCTCTTCGCGGTCGCCGCGGACTTCGCGGCGGTCTTCGGCTTCGCGGCGGTCTTCGGCCTGGCCGCAGGCTCGGCGCCTGCCGGCGCGCCCGCCTTGGCGCGCTTGGCGCGCGCCGCCTCGCGCGTCGCCGTGGGGCGTTGGCGGCGGCTGCGCGGGAGGCTGGAGAGCACCTCGCGCGGGTCGTCGGAACCGGTGGGGCCGGAGGCGGACATGCGGCCATTCTGCCACCCCCGGGCTGGTGCCTGCGCGCGCGTGTGCCGAAGCATGAAACCCACGGCCGCATTCGGCGTAGACATCGACGGGACATCCGATCGCGTCTTCTTTGACGGTGCGTTTCGGACGGCAGTACCCTGGAGGGGTCAGCTCGGCGGTACGGTCGCCCCGATCATCGGCGGCGATCCGCACGGCGCTCTCCATCCCCTCAAGCAGCAGGCCGGGCCGAACGCCCGAAAGACGGAAACGGACCTCAATGTCAGTCACGGAACTCCAGGAACTCGAAGAGATCAAGGCGCTGCTGGCGCGCGGGCACCAGACCGGCACGCTGTCGCACAGCGACATCGCCACCGCGACCTCCGAGCTCGATCTCGACGACGCCGACCGCGAGGAGCTCACCACCTGGATCGAGACCCAGGAGATCGAGCTGATCGACGACGACCCGTCGGCGCCGGCCGCCCAGGTCGAGCGCGCGCCGGACAAGCGCTCGCGCCGCAAGGCCAAGACGACGCTGGACCTGCGTCCGGACATGACCACGGACTCGCTGCAGCTGTTCCTCAAGGACATCGGCAAGGTCCGCCTGCTGACCGCCCAGGAGGAGGTCGAGCTCGCCAAGCGCATCGAGCGCGGCGACCTCGACGCCAAGCAGAAGATGGTCGAGTCGAACCTGCGTCTCGTCGTCTCGATCGCCAAGAACTACCGCAACCAGGGCCTGCCGTTCCTGGATCTCATCCAGGAGGGCACGCTCGGCCTGGTCCGCGCCGCCGAGAAGTTCGACTACCGCAAGGGCTTCAAGTTCTCGACCTACGCGACCTGGTGGATCCGCCAGGCGATCGCGCGTGCGCTGGCCGACAAGGCCCGCACGATCCGCATTCCCGTCCACGTCGTCGAGAAGCTGAACAAGATCGGCCGTGCCGAGCGCAAGCTCGTCACGGAGCTGGGCCGCGAGCCCACCGCCGAGGAGATCGCCGAGGTCACCGGTATCGACCCCGAAGAGGTCGACTCGATCAAGCGCTCCGCACAGGCCCCCGTCTCGCTCGAGAAGCCGGTCGGCGACGAGGAGGAATCCGAGTTCGGTCAGTTCATCGCCGACGAGCGCGCCGAGTCGCCCTACGAGCGCGCAGCCGAGATCCTCACCAAGGAGGCGCTGCGCGAGGCGCTGGAGAACCTCTCCTACCGCGAGCGCCGCGTGCTCGAGCTGCGCTACGGGCTCGGCGGCGAGCACCCCCGCACGCTCGACGAGGTCGGCAAGACGTTCAACGTCACGCGCGAGCGCATCCGCCAGATCGAGAACCAGTCGCTGAAGAAGCTGCAGTCGCTCGCCGAGGCGCAGAAGCTGCGCGACGTCGCCTAGGCACGGGGCCCGCCCATGCGGCGGACCCTCGCCGGCGCCACGGGATTCGCGGGCCGGGAGGTTCGCCTCGGGTTCCGGCGGGCCGATGACGCCGGGAACATCCCCCCGGCGGCGCGTGGACCTGCACCGCGCAGAGCGTGACGACGGTCAGGCGCTGATCGCGCCGCCACTCGTCCATTCGTCCACGCCCGATTCAACCGGGCGCGGTGCGGCGCCGATTCCCACAGCGTGTCCTTCGATCTTCACGCTGCCCTCACCTATCTCGTCGAGGCCGGTGGCTCCGACCTCCACATCAAGGCCGAGTCTCAGCCGCTGACCCGCATCGACGGCGCCCTGCGCCCGATCGAGGGCAGCGACGTGCTGACCCCCGACGACACCGAGGCCGTCATCCACCTGATGCTCCACGACGCGGTCAAGCTCCGCGAGTTCGCCGAGGAGCACGAGGTCGACTACTCCTACGCGATCGAGGGCCTCGCCCGCTTCCGCGTCAACGCGTTCCGCCAGCGCGGCTACGCGTCGATCGTCATCCGCGCGATCCCGATCTCGATCCGCTCGATCGACGACCTCGCGCTGCCGCCCGTCGTGCGCGAGATCTCCGAGGAGGAGCGCGGCATCGTGCTGCTCACGGGCACCACCGGCTCGGGCAAGTCCACGACGCTCGCGGCGATGATCGACCACATCAACTCGACCCGCTCGCGCCATGTCGTGACGATCGAGGACCCGATCGAGTTCCTGCACGTCGACAAGCGCTCGCTGATCAACCAGCGCGAGGTCGGCCAGGACACCGCCTCCTTCAAGCGCGCCCTGCGTCGCGTGCTGCGCCAGGACCCGGACGTCATCCTCATCGGCGAGATGCGCGACGAGGAGACGGTCCATACCGCCCTGTCCGCCGCCGAGACCGGCCACCTCGTCTTCTCGACGGTCCACACGGTCGACGCCGCCGAGACCGTCAACCGCCTGATCGACTTCTTCCCTCCGCACATGCACCAGCAGGTCCGCGCGATGCTCGCCGGCACGCTGAAGGGCGTCATCTCCCAGCGCCTCGTGCCGTCCGCGAGCGGCGGCCGTGTCGCCGCCTGCGAGATCCTGCGGATGACGGGCCGCGTACGCGACATGATCATGGATCAGACGCAGACCGGCCGCATCCCCGAGGTCATCGCGGAGGGCGGCTACTACGGGATGCAGACGTTCGACCAGGCGCTGTTCGGGCACCTCAAGGAGGGCCGGATCACGATGGAGCAGGCGCTCGAGGCGGCCAGCCACCCGCACGACTTCAAGCTCCTCGTCGCCGCCGACGGCAAGCGCGGCACGACGATGGACGACCTCGTCGACGCCGAGTCCCGCCGCTCGGACCCCGCCAGCTCGCTCGCCGCTTGACGGCGTCCGGCGCGCCGGTCAGGGTGCCCGGCAGCGTCCGGCACCCGATCGATCAGTGAGGAGCACCACCGCCGTGAGCATCAAGACGGATCTGCAGCAGTACACCGAGGCGAGCTCGCAGGACGCCTTCAGCCTGCAGAACTCCAAGCTGCTGAAGGTCCTGCTCCATGACGGCGAGATCCAGGCCAAGAAGGGCTCGATGGTCGCCTACCAGGGCGACGTGCGGTTCGAGCACGCCGGCTCCGGCGGCATGGGCCGCATGTTGAAGAAGGCCGTCTCCGGCGAGGGAACGACGCTGATGAAGCTCGGCGGCAGCGGCGAGGTGTTCCTCGCCGACAGTGCCCAGGAGATCCACCTGCTGTACCTCGAGAGCGACTCGGTGACGATCAACGGCCCGAACCTGCTGGCCTTCGACGCCGACATCGACTGGGACATCAACCGGATCTCGGCCGGCGGCGCGGCGGCGGCGATGTCGGGCGGCCTCTTCAACATGACCCTCAAGGGCACGGGCTGGGTCGCGCTGCTGACGGACGGCCCGCCGATCCTGCTCGACGTCGCCTCGGCGCCCACGTTCGCCGACGCGCAGGCGGCCGTGACGTGGAGCTCCGGCGTGACCGCGCAGCTGAAGACCGACTTCAAGGCGAAGAACCTCATCGGCCGCTCGTCGGGGGAGACGCTCCAGATGGCGTTCACCGGCGAGGGCTGGGTGCTCGTGCAGCCCTCCGAGGGGCGCCCGACGCCCGTGTCCGGAGGCAGCGGGGGCGGCGCGGGCGGGCTGCTCGGCAACGTGCTGGGCGGCTAGGTGACGTCCCCCTGAAGGGGTCCGATGCGCGAGAGCGCATCGGAGCCGATACCCGGCGACATGACTTCATTTGGTAAAGTGAGGGAGTGCCCGTCGACCCGAGTTGCCCCGTCTGCCGCACGGCGGACATCGTCTGCGCCAAGTGGACGCTGCTCATCATCCGCGATCTCGCGGAGGGTCGTTCGCGCTTCTGCGAGCTCGAGCGCTCGCTCAGCGGCATCAGCCCGCGCACGCTGTCGCTGCGCCTGCGTGACCTCGAGCAGGCAGGCATCGTCGAGCGCCAGACGTACGCCGAGGTCCCGCCGCGCGTCGAGTACGCGCTGACGGACAAGGGCCTCGCGCTGCTGCCGATCGTCGACGACATGCGCGTCTTCGGAGAGCAGTGGCTCGCCGACGTCTGCGCCGGTGAGGCGCGCCCGCGCGCCGCAGCCGCCGCGATCGCCTGAGAACCGGTCCGGCGCGGCTGCAATCCGGCGCCCAGCGCCGTTGCGCAACCTCCGCTCCCGTGGCGGGTTCCTGCGACCATGGCGTCAGCTGAGACGGTCCACGGAACAGCGCTCTCCTGATGGGGTCCGACCACCTTCACGACCACCGGCTGACACGCCGCAGCGCGCTCGCCCTCGGGGCGCTGGCGGGCGCCGGATCCTTGGTTCGCGCCGGCAGCGACCCGCTCGGCGCGCTCGCAGCGCCGCGCAGCCACGGCATGGTCGTCGACCCGCGCGCGTTCGGCGCCGACGGTCGGACCGGGACCCTGCGCGCCCCCCGGGGGTTCGTCCTGCTCGGGATCCGCGACCCGCGCGGGCTGGGTGTCGGGCTCGACGTGCGGGCCCGCCGCGCCGGCGGGCGCTGGTCGCGCTGGGTGCATCTGCACGCGTACGGTGACCACGCGCCCGACGGCACCGCGGCCGAGCGCGCGACCGATCCGGTCTGGACCGGCCCGGCGGACGAGCTCCAGCTGCGCGCCCGCAGGCGCCCGGCGAGGGTCGTGCGGGTGGCGCTGGTGTCGGTGCCCGCCGCGGCCCGCGCGCTCGTCGGCGCGCAGACGGCCGCGGCCGTGCACGGCGCCCAGGCCGGCGGCCAGCCGGCGATCGTCCCGCGCGCCGCGTGGGGCGGGGACCGGGTGATCCCGCGTGCCGCACCGGCGTTCGGCACCGTCGAGGTCGGCGTCGTCCACCACACCGAGAACGCGAACACCTACGGCCCCACCGAGTCGGCGGGGATCGTGCTGGCGATCGCCCAGTACCACCGCGACGTCAAGGGCTGGAACGACATCGGCTACAACTTCCTCGTCGACCGCTTCGGGACGATCTTCGAAGGGCGCGCAGGCGGCGTGACGCTGGCGGTCATCGGCGCGCACGCCCAGGGCTTCAACCGTCTCTCGACCGGCGTGTCGGTGGTCGGCTCGTTCATGGACGTGCAGGCCCCGCAGGCGGCGGTCGCAGCCGTGGCGCGGCTGCTGGCGTGGAAGCTGCCGCTGCACGGCTCACCGGTCACCGGGCAGATCGTCGTCGTCTCCGGTGGCGGCGCGCTGACCCAGTGGAAGTACGGCACGAACGTGACGCTCGACCGCATCTGCGGCCATCGCGACGTCGACAGCACCGACTGCCCGGGCACCCAGTTCTACGCCCAGCTGCCCGCGCTGCGCGCGCTCGCCGCCTCACAGGCTCAGCCGCTGCCGGTCAACCCGACGGTCTCGCTCGGCGGCCCGCCGGCGGTCGCCTACGGTGGCCAGGCGCGCTTCACGGGCGTCCTCACGGATGCGGCCAAGGTCCCGCTCGCCGGGCAGGCCGTGCGGATCGAGAAGCAGGCCCCCGCCGGCGGCTGGAAGGCGATCGCCCGCGGCGTGACCGGCTCGGACGGCGGGTTCGCCCTGAGCGCCGCGTGGACGCGTCCGGGGCTCGCGCGCGCCGTCGCGCTCAAGGTCACCTCGCTGCCCGTCGACGTCGGGATCATCCCGCTGGTCACCGCGCAGGCCGACGCCGCCCAGGTCGCGCGCGGCGCGGTCGTGACGGTCCGCGGGAGCGTGCGCCCGGCCGGGACCATCTCGGTCTTCGTCGAGCGCCGCAGCGGGGGTCGCTGGCGGCGCGTCGCCGCGATCGGCGGCAGGGCCCGGCCCGCGTTCACCGTCCGGGTCCGGCTGGCGAAGGCGGGCAGCTACCGCCTGACGGCGCGCTCCACGCGCAACGGGCACGCCGGCGTCGCCGCGCCTCTGCTCGTCCGGGCGACGTAGCCCCATAAGAGCGAGAATCATTCTCATATAGCGGTAGGCTGTCCGATGTCGTGGCCGACCCGTTCTCCCTGCCCTTCTTCCAGCGCGGCGTCCTGGAGGTGCTCCTGCTCGCCGTGGCCTCGGGGATGCTCGGCACCTGGATCGTCCTGCGCGGCTACGCGTTCTTCGCGCACGCGGCGGGGACGGCGACGTTCCCCGGGCT
>JADGPM010000007.1 GCA_017882425.1 Solirubrobacteraceae bacterium | reverse complement strand
GCGGCCAGCCCGCGGACCCGGACGACGACGCGGACCTGCTCGCCCTCGACCAGCGGCGTGCCCGGGACGAAGCTCGCGCCGCGCCCACCGGAGTACGCGCGCAGGCGCCCTGCATGGGCGCCGCTGCTCGCGCCCGTCACGCTCACCGAGCGGATGGCGCCGGCGGGGACGCCGAGGATGCTGATCTGCGTCCTGGGCGAAGCGTCCGGCGTTCCCGGCGAGGGCGAGATCGCGAGCGGCGCGGCGTGCGCCGCGGCCGCGAGCACGCCGGCGATGGCGACGACCAGCACGAAGACGAGGCGCAGGGTGAACGGCGTGCTGGAACCGGCGAGGCGGACGGGCAAGTCGTCAAGTCAAACAGAACCGGCCGGCGGGAGCGCCGGGGGCGCATCCCTCGACCGGATGGACGCGGTCAGCGCCCGCGGCGCTCCAGGTGGGCGGCTGCGACGGCGCGCGACTCCTCGTCGGCGACCGCGGCCGCCAGCACGTCCGCGTCGCGCACCGCCCCCGCAGTCGAGGCCAGCTCCTCGGCGACCGCGTTGACGTGCGTCTTGGTCGCCGTGAGCGTCAGCGCCGAGCGCGTCGCGAGCTGGACGGCGAGCGCCTGTGCGGTCGCCGCGAGCTCGTCGCCCGGCACGACGCGGTTGACGAACCCGAGCCCGCGGGCCTCCTCGGCGCCGAACGGCCGGCACGTGAGGACGAGCTCCTTCGTCATGGCCGGGCCGATCTCGCGCACCAGCCGCGGGATCCCGCCCCACGCCAGCGGGATGCCGAGCTCGACCTCGGGGATCGAGAAGACGGCGTCCTGCGCGGCCACCCGCAGGTCGCACGCCGCCGCCAGCACGAGGCCGCCGCCGACGCAGTGCCCGTGGATCTGCGCGATCGTCAGCGCACGCATGGCGGTGATCGCCTCGGCCATGCGGCGGCCCAGATCCGCCGTCTCGCGCGCGCTGCCCGTCGTCCCCTGGGCGGCGAAGGCCGCGAGGTCGAAGCCGGCGCAGAACGAGCGGCCCGCGCCGGCGAGGATCACGACCTTCACGTCCGGCTGCGCGTCGAGCACCCGCGCGGTCTCGATCAGCTCGCCGAGCATCTGCGGGCTGAGCGCGTTCAGCTTCTCCGGGCGGGCGAGCGTGAGCCGGGCGACCGCGCCGTCGGCCTGCAGGGTGAGCAGCGTCATGGGGCTGACGCTACCCGAGGGTGGCGCGCAGCCACAGGGCACGAAGAAGACGGCGCGCGCGTCGAGCGCGAGGTCCCCGTTCCGGGCCCGACGAGGCGCTCGCCGCAGGGCAGTGCAGCGCCGAGTCGCGCTCAGCGCGCGCGCTGCCCGGGGCGAGGAGTCTGGTCGACCACCCTGCGGATCAGGCGCTCAGCGAGGGCCAGGACCGCCCAGCCCGCCGCGACGACCACGAGCGCGAGCCATGCCAGGCCGCCGACGATGAGCCCGAGGATCACTGCCGCTGCCGGCAGCGCGAGCGCGGCGGAGCGGCCCACCGTCATCGGAGCCGCTCCCAGCCGGCCGGCCGCTCACGGCCGTAGAGCTCGCCGGCCGACAGCCTGGACGGGAACATCTCGACGATGCTCTGCGTCTGCGCGACGCAGCGCGGGCAGTGCCTCGGCGTCAGCCACCCCGCCCGCGGCGCGATGCTCAGGCCGCAGCGCGGGCAGATCAGATACTCGGGAGCTCGAGGTGCTGGACACCCGGCCTGTTCGGACACGACCCTCTCTTCCCAGTCGGTTGGGCGCCCGGCCCCGCGGGGCACGCGAGCGCATGACGACGCTAATGACAGACCGGGTGCCGGTCCTTCGTAGTCGGCCGCGCGATGTCGAGTAGTCCGCCGCAGTCGCGCGAACGCGCAGTTCACCCGGACGCCGCCGGCGCACGGGAGTCGTAGGTTCACCAGATGCGCACGCGGAAGGCGCTCGACCGCTGGGTTCCGGGGATCGCGACGATGCACGGCCACGGCCGCGAGGGCCTTCGGCACGACGTCCCGGCAGGCGTCGTGCTCGCGGCCCTGCTCGTGCCGCAGGGCATGGCGTACGCGGAGCTCGCCGGTCTGCCGCCGGTGACGGGCCTGTACGCGACGCTCGTCCCGCTGCTCGTGTACTTCCTGCTCGGGCCATCGCGCATCCTCATCCTCGGCCCGGACTCGGCCGTCTCCCCGCTCGTCGCCGCCGCGATCATCCCCCTCGCCGTCGCGGGCGACGCGTCCCACCGGGTGGCGCTCGCCGGCGCCCTGGCGCTCATGGCGGGCGCACTGATGCTCGCCGGCGGCCTGGCGCGCTTCGGCTTCGTCACGGAGCTGCTGTCGCTGCCCGTCCGCCTGGGCTATCTCATGGGCATCGCCGTGACGGTCATCGTCGCGCAGCTTCCGAAGCTCTTCGGCTTCTCCGTCCACGCGTCGAGCCTGCTCCCCGAGCTGCGGAACTTCATCGCGGGACTCGACCGGACGAACACCACGGCGCTGGCGCTCGGTGCGGGGTCGCTCGTGCTCATCGCCGTCCTGCGACGCGTCGCGCCACGGTTCCCGGGCGTCTTCGCCGCGGTCGTGGGCGCGACGGTGCTGGTGAGCACCCTCGGCCTCGCCGACCAGGTGCCCGTCGTCGGCGACGTCCCGAGTGGCCTGCCCAGGTTCGGCACGCCTGGCGTGTCGCTCGAGGAGCTCAAGCGCCTGATCCCCGCCGCCGTGGGGATCGCGTTCGTGGCGTTCGCGGACACGAGCGCCCTCTCGCGCGCCTATGCCGACCGCCTCGGCCAGGAGGTCGACCAGAACCGGGAGCTCGCGGTGCTCGGAATCGCGAACGCCGCCGCCGGCCTGTTCCAGGGGTTCCCGCTCTCGACGAGCGGCTCGCGCACCGCGGTGGCCGAGAACGTCGGCGCGCGCAGCCAGCTCACCGGGCTGGTCGGCGCAGCGCTCCTCGCGGTCCTGCTGCTGTTCGGCACCGGCCTCGTGCAGGACCTGCCGACGGCGACCCTCGCGGCGATCGTGATCTTCGCCGTGCTCGGACTGATCGACGTGCCGGCGATGCTGCGTCTGCGACGCTGGCGGCCCTCCGAGTTCGCACTGGCCATGGTCGCGTTCGCCGGTGTGGCGCTCTTCGGCGTCCTGTGGGGCGTCGGGATCGCGATCGCCCTGTCGCTGCTGGACTTCATCCGGCGGGCATGGCGCCCGCACGATGCCGTGCTCGGTCGCGTGGACGGGATGAAGGGCTACCACGACACGGAGCGTCACCCCGAGGCGCGCCGGATCCCGGGCCTCACGCTCTTCCGGTTCGATGCGCCGCTGTTCTTCGCGAACGCGGACGTCTTCCGCGAGCGGATACGCGAACTCGCGCGCGAGCCCGGCGTCGCCTGGATCGTCGTCGCCGCGGAGCCGATCACCGACGTCGACACGACCGCCGGCGAGATGCTGCGGCGCCTCAACGCCGAACTCGACGCAGCGGGGATCGAGTTCGCCTTCACCGAGCTGAAGGGGCCTGTGCGCGACCGGCTGATCCGCTACGGCATCCGCGACGAGATCGGCCGCCACCGGTTCTGGCCGACGGTCGGCGCCGCGGTCTCCGCCTTCGTCGAGGAGACGGGTTCGGACTGGATCGACTGGGAGGAGCGGGGGGAGGATCCGGCATCCGTCACGCCAGCGGCCGCCCCTCCTCGTCCACGCGCTGGATGACCATCGCGTACGTCCAGTCGTAGCTCAGCGTCGCCGGCTTTCCGGCCTGGTCCTCGGTCCACGTGGAGTCGCCGGTGAAGCTCAGCGTCACCGGGTCGGTCCCGGCGAGCTGTGCGAGCTCCGGGCTCGCGTCCTCAAGATGCTCCAGTCGTCGAAGCGCACCGCGCCGCTCTGCAGCGTGATGATCGCGCCGGCGCGGAAGTCGGG
>JADGPM010000115.1 GCA_017882425.1 Solirubrobacteraceae bacterium | reverse complement strand
CCCTTGGGCTACGACGCGTGGGCGTGGATGGTCTGGGCGCGGGAACTGCTGCACGGCGATCTGCAGACCGCCGGCGGCCCGGCCTTCAAGGCGCTACCGGTCATCGTCACCGCGCCGCTGACCCCGTTCGGAGACGTCGCGCCGATGGCGTGGCTCGCCTGCATGCGGGTGTGCGCGCTGCTCTCGATCCTGGTCGCCTACCGTGCGGGCTCGCGGCTCGGCGGGACGCTCGCAGGCGCCGCGGCCGCTGGGTTGATCGTCGTCGGCCCGGACGTCTTCCGGACGGCGGTCTTCGGGTCATCGGAGCCGTTGCTGGTGCTGCTCGTCCTGATCGCAGCGGATCGATGCTTCGCCAGCGCGCCGCGCACTGCCATCGTGCTGCTCGGCGTCGGCGGCCTGATCCGTCCTGAGCTGTGGGCGATCGTCGCGGTGCTCGCCGTCGCCTTGCAGGTCCGCGAGCGGCGGCTCGACTGGGTCGTCGTCGCGGCGGCCGTCGTGCCGCCCGCCGTCTGGCTGGGCCTGGCGCGCGCGGGCTCGGGGGCAGCGTTCCAGGCGATCCACGCCGCGCGTGCGCCCACCGTCTGCGCGGGCTGCGCGCTCGTCCTGCACGCGGTCGTCACGGTGAACGAGCACACGGACGCGGTCGGCGTTCTGCATCGGCTGGCTGAGGCGATCGTGCTGCCCGCGATCGCGCTGTCGGTCGTGGGGATCGTCGGCGCGTGGCGGCGTCGGGTGACTGGGCCACTCGTCGTTGCGGCGGTCGCGATCGCCTGGATCGTCATCGTCGCTGTGATGGCCCAGCGCGGGTACCCGGGTGCGCGACGGTACCTCGCCGGCCCCGCGGCGCTGCTCGCGCTCTTGGCGGGCGGCGGACTGGCGATGGTCCTCGCGGGCCTGCGCCGGCAGCGCAGCCGTCTCGCAGTCGCGGCCGCGATAGCGGCGCTCGTGCTCGTGGTGGCGTTCCCGACGGTTCGCAGCAACGCGAGGCTCGTCAGCACCGCGCGCAGCGAACAACGGACGAAGGACGACCTGCGGCAGGCGGTCGCGCTTGCCGGCGGTGCGCGCGCAGTGCGGGCGGTCGGGCACCCAGCCGTCAACCCGCTCATGCAGACGGCGCTCGCGTGGGACCTCGACACGCCGCTGGCCGACGTCCAAGCGACCTGGCACTCCACCCGTCGCACTCCCGCATGGCGCCCACCGGCGATCGTGTTTCGCGGGCCAGTGCACGACGGGGGCCCGCGCCCCGCATTGCCGCCGAGTCGTCCCGTCCACCGCGTTGGGAGGGCGGGCGTCTGGACGGTCTTCCACACCTGAGTTCAACCCATTGTCCGGTCATCCACGACGCTGCCCGGCGGCGGACTGCGCGGGGTCAGTCGGCGCAGGCCGAGGATGCTGAGCAGGAACGAGCTGAAGAAGATCTGGATCCCGACGATGATGAGCGCGGCGGCGAGGATCGCCAAGCGTTCCTCGGCGAGGGCGCCGAAGCCGTGGCTGATCCACTGGACGGCGATCGCCGCAGCGACGACGATGCCGACGAGGGCGACACCGCCACCGAGCGCGAGGCCGTGCTCCAGCCGGTAGCGGGCCCGCATGCGCTCGAACCAGGCGTCGTGCTCGCCCATGAAGTACATGCCGTAGGCGTGGGCGCAGAGACCCAGCGACAGGACTTGTATCCCGACGACGACCAGCAGCATCCCGGCGATCTCGGCGTGGATGCCCCAGACACGGCCGATCAGGCTCACGTGCACGGCCGAGATCAGCATCAGCACGGCGCCGAACACGCTCATGACGAGCCCGGGGACGAGAAACAGGTGGTTCGGGCTGTGGACCAGGAGGAAGCGCAGGTGGCGCCACCCGTCGCTCCAGGTGTTGAGCTTCGACTCGCCGCCGCGGCGCTGGTAGTCGATCGGGAACTGCCGGATGTCCAGCCCGCGCTTGGCGGCGCGGATGACCATCTCGCTCGCAAACTCCATTCCCGGAGTGCGCAGGTCGAGGACCTCGAGCTTCGAGCGGCGGATCGCGCGCATGCCGCAGTGGGCGTCGCGCACCCCGGTTCGGTACAGGACGTTGAGGAACCCGGAGAGGATCGGGTTGCCGACGTGCTGGTGCAGCCAGGGCATCGCGCCGGGCTGGATGTTGTCCATCCGGTCGCCCATGACGAGGTCGGCGCCGTCGTCGAGTTCGCGCACGAAGTTTGGGATCTCGCCGAAGTCGTAGGTGAGGTCCGCGTCGCCCATGATGATGTACTTCCCGCGCGCGGCCGCGAAGCCCGCGAGGTAGGCGCTGCCATAGCCGCGCCGCCGCTCGGTGACAACCCGCGCGCCGGCGGCGCGCGCGAGCTCGGCGCTGTCATCCTCGGAGGCGTTGTCGGCGACGATCACCTCGCCGGCGATCCCGGCGTCGGCGATCCCCTCGAGCGCGGCGATGACGCATGCCTCGATCGTGTCCTGCTCGTTGAGGCAGGGGATCACGACGCTGACGAGGGGCACGTCGGGGGCAACTATGCACTCGTTCCCCACAGCATCTCCTCGCGCAGCTCGGTCGGCCGCCGCCTCTCGGGGGGAATACGTTCGGCTCACCCCCGCAGTCAGAAGCTACCGGCAACCATAGAAGCCTGCATCCGCGTCAGCTGGCTGTGACCCGCTGCCGAGCTGCAGCGCCACGAGGTCGGCTCACGTCTACGGCACTTCGGTGTCGACTCGGAGAGCTCCAAGTTCGGAGATCTCTTCGAGCAGCGTCGGGGGGAGATCGGCGCGCTCGCCGACGTCATCGAGCCTCAGGCCGATCAGGTCGGGGCGCTCGCATGCGTCGGCGGCGCGCCGATCGCGCTGGACGTCATCAGCCGCCCGGAGGCCTTCCGTGCGCTGCACGAGCGGCTCGTTCGCGGGTATGCGCTGGATGCGCTCTCGGCGGGGCCGGCCCATGGGAACGTCGCTGACGAGGCGGCCGCGGGCGCGTTCCTCGCACGAGCGCTGACCGCCTCCCACCGGCCGGTTCCGACCCCCGGACTGGGGCGGGCGCATGCGCTCGTCGGTCCGCGGATCGTGGGCGGCATGCT
>JADGPM010000114.1 GCA_017882425.1 Solirubrobacteraceae bacterium | reverse complement strand
GCGGGCGGGTGAGCGCCACCGATCGCGTCGCCGCGGCGCTCGCCGCGGCCGGGATCGAGCCGGAGCTGCGCGAGTTCCCGCAGGGGACGCGCACGGCCGCCGACGCCGCGGCCGCCATCGGCTGCGAGGTCGGGCAGATCTGCAAGTCGCTGGTGTTCCGGATCGAGCCGCACGGTGCGCCGCTGCTCGTCGTCACGAGCGGGTCCAACCGCGTCGACGAGGAGCGCGTCGGCACGCTCGTGGGCGGCGCGCTGGGCAAGGCGGACGCGGACTTCGTCCGCGAGCACACCGGCTACGCGATCGGTGGGGTGCCGCCGCTCGGGCATGCGGCTCCGCTGGCGACGCTCTTCGATGAGGACCTGCTCGGCTACGACGTGGTGTGGGCGGCCGCGGGCACGCCGATGAGCGTCTTCCCGGCGGCGCCCGCGGCGCTCGTGGAGGCGACCGGCGCGCACATCGCGGCCGTCAGCGCCGCTTCGCCTTCCTGATCGTGCACGTGCGGTAGGTTCGCGAAGCGGTCACCACGCGCCCGTCGCTGAGCGTCACGCGCACGCTCACGCGCACCGTGCCCTTCGGCAGGCCGCGCAGGCTCACCAGGGTGCTCAGGCTGTGGCCGCGATAGGTCCGGGCGTGCCCGCCGTTGAGCGTCACGCGCGCCGCGGTCATCCGCACGCCCTTCGGCGCGCGCAGGCGGATGCGGAAGCTGCGCCGGCTGACGCAGCGCCGGTTCGAGGGCAGCATCGCGATGGCGCTGAGGGCGATCGCGGCGGGCTTCGTGGCGCTCGGCTTCGTCGCCGTGCCGCCCGGCGGCGGGACGGCCGGAAGCTCGACGACCCAGACGCGCGAGGCCGGCAGGCCCGCGGCGGCGCCCAGGCGGGCGCGCACGCGGAACTGGTGCAGCCCGGCGTCGACCGTCGTCGTGTACGGGGACGTGCACGGGGCCAGGTCGGAGCCGTCGATGGCGCACTCGAACGTCGCGCCCGGGGTCGTCGTCGTGAAGGTGAAGGTCGCCGCGGTCGTGGGCACCGTGCCGGACGGGCCGTCGGTGATGGCGACGGTCGGCAGGTCGGGCGCCTTCGCGGCGCCCTGCGGTGCGGTGTACTCCGAGGATCCGGAGGCCGTCGCCTGCGAGGCCATGACCTTCTGGTTCCTGCGCAGCGCGGCGGTGAAGACGATCGACCAGGAGCCGTCCGGGGCGGCGGTCGTCGCCCCCGGGTCGATCGGGAACGTGTAGCCCTCCGGCGGCGGCTTGCCCGGCTCGGGATCCGAGGGGTCGTCGGCGCGCTGTTGCTGCAGGACGCGGATCGTTGCGCCCGGCGTCGCCGTGCCGGAGATGCCGCCGGTCGTCACGGCCCTGACGACGGGGGGCTGGATCGCGTCGTTGACCGGGCCCCCGTTGCCCGGGCCGGTCGCGGGAACGAGGTCGGTGAAGAGGCCGGCGGCGGGGTCGGCGAAGGTCGTGGCAAAGCCGATGTTGTCGAGGATCGCGACGCCGGTGGCGTGACCCTCGACGTCGACGGCGGGGCCGGTCATGCGCTCGAGGGCGTTCCAGTCCTTTGGCTGCCCCCCGCCGATCGTGACGTCCGACGAGGAGAACGCGGCGGTGTCGGTGATGCGAATCGGCGGACCCGCCAGCGGCAGGCTCGGGACAAAGCTCAGCATCGAGCCGATCGCGTTCCCGAGGATGCGAATGTGGTCGGCGCCCTGCAGCCAGATTCCGGGCGCGCCGGGGCCGGTGCCCCCGATCGAGTTGCAGAGGTCCAGCAGCGAGAGGCACCCGGATGGCAGCCCGCCGGTGGCCGTCCCGCCGACGAAGGCGTGGTCGGCGTGAGGGCCGACGATCACCGCCGCGGTGCTGAAGGTCGCGGGTGCGCCCATCGGGCGCCGGAGGATGTTGCCGTACGCCTCGCCGCCGGGCCCGCTCAGGGCCAGACCGATCGGCGACGGGCCGAACTGGTTGTGCCACGCCACCGCGTGGTCGCCCGCCGAGCCCGTGAGGTTCGCATCCGCCTCGGTGTTCGGCAACGAGGTGTCGCCGGTCGGGTCGAGCCCGAGGAAGTTCGTGTCGAGCCAGAGCTCACCGGCGCCCGACTGGTCCACGCCGATGCGGTTACCGGCGATGTCGTTGCCGTGGTGGGTGTCCCCGTAGCCGATGCTGACGTGGCCCGCCGCGCCGACGAGCACGCCGACGTCGTTGCCCGAGGCAGCGGACGTGAGCTCGGGCTTGTAGCCGATCCAGTTGCCCTCGATCGTGGTCCCCCCGCTGAGGTCACCGAGCGGAGACGGGGGCGGGCCCGCGGGCCACTCGCTGGCGGCGGTCCCGTTGAGGTCGACGCCGGCCACGCTGGAGTTCACGATCAGGTTGCAGCGCCCGGTGCAGCCGGCGGGGTCGCCGAGGCTGTCGGAGGCGCCGCCGACGACGTTCCGCAGCGCCCGGTCCGCGGGCTGCCCGCCGAGCGCCGTCCCGATGATCCGGATGGCCCGCTGATTTCCCTGCCCGCTCGTCGTGGTGCCGTCCTTCGCAACGCCGAACCAGCTGCCCGCGATCAGGTCGTCGTCGCCGCCCCAGATCCGGACGCCGTTCGCGTTCCCGGTGAAGACGTTCGCGTGCCCGGTGTTCCCGCTGCCGCCGACCGTGGAACTGTCGCCCTGCAGCAGGACGCCACTCGTGAAGCCGGTCACGGTGAGCCCGGTGATCGTGACGCCGGCTGACCCGCCCGCCGTCGCGAGGCCGTTCACCGGGCCGCTCGCGCCGCGCTGGAGCGTGATGCAGGGCGGGACGCCGGACGGGGCGCACCCGTCGATGATCGTCGTGCCGTTGCTGTTGACGGCGGTCGTGCGCGTGATCGCCGGGAGGTCGGTGCCCGACAGCGTGACCGTCGGCGAGGCGAGGGCGAAGTGGATCGCGACCGGCGTGGCGGCGCTCGTCGCGTTCGCCTGCTCGATCGCCGAGCGCAGTGTGCATCCGGCGACGGCAGGCGCACACGAGGCGCCCGAAGCGTCGCCGCTGTCGTTCACGACGAACGTCGTCGTCGCCGGCGGGAGTGCGGACGCGCCCGCCGCGAGCAGCAGCAGCGCAGCGAGGCACGCCACCAGCGTGCAGAGCAGTGTCCGTCCGTGACCCATCCGAGACCCTGGCGGCGAGCCTACCGGGCACCGGGGGGCGGTGCGCGGGCTCAGTCCAGCCGGATGACGACGTCCGTCGCGGGCGCGCGCTCGGGCACGCGCTGCTCCTGGCGCGCGCTGCCCAGGTGGAGCAGCGCAACGACGTCCTCGTCCCGCGGGATCCCGAGCGCGGCGCGGCCGGCATCCGTCCGCAGGACGCCGGGCGTGCGCCAGTAGCCGGCGAGGCCGCGGCCGTGCGCCGCCAGCAGCACGATGTACGCGGCGACGGCGGCCGCGTCACGGTCCTCGGCGGCCTCGAGGGGGTCCTCGGAGCGGCGCACCGAGACGGCGACGAGCGTCGGCGCGCGGTCGAGCTTCGCGGCGGCCTCGGGGCCCGCGGCCTCCTTGAGCCGCGCGAGCGCGCCCGGCCCGAGGACGCGAAAGCGCCAGGGGTTCGTCAGGTGATGGTTCGGCGCCCAGCGAGCGAGGTCGAGCAGCTCGTCGAGCAGGCCCGGCGCGACGGGCTCCACACCGTAGGCCTTGTGCGTGCGCCGGGTGCGGATCGCCTGCTCGAGCTCCATCAGTGGCCCTACTCGTCGTCGTCCTCGTAGAGCGACTCGCGTGCGAGCTCCGTGCCCTTCGCGTCGAAGAGGGCGACGTCGAGCGTGTCGCCGCGGTAGTCGTCGGGCGCCAGCAGCGTGAAGCGCCCGTCGACCAGTTCGCACTGGTCGACGCACAGGCGCGCCAGCTCGGCGGTCGCGATCGCGCCGCCGGCGACGAGCGGGCGCCCCCAGACGAGCGTCATCGTCGCGATGTTCCCCGCTTCGCCGCGCCAGGCGCCGATCTCCTCGTCGCACAGGTCGATCGCCCAGTCGGGGTTCAGCGCGGCGGTCTCGGTCGTCGCGTCGGCGCGTGCGTCGAAGCCGGTCGGCTCGCCGTCCTCGGCCGTGCCGCGGATGAAGCTGACGTAGCCGAAGAGCTCCAGGCCGGTGCTCGTCGCCGCGGACGCCGGGATGTACGTGCGCCCGTGCCAGGTGCGGTCGGGGAACCATGCGATGTCGTCGACCTCGCCGATCGCGCCGGACTCCTCGGTGTCGATGCGCAGGCACGCCGCGAGGAACTCCTCCTGCAGGCGCTCGGCCCAGCGCCCGTAGGGCAGGTGCTCCTGTGGCGGCTCGGCGGCGAAGCGGGGAACGAAGCGGGGCTCAGGCGGCATCGGGCGCAGGGTAGTCGAGCCAGAGCGTCACGGGCCCGTCGTTGACGAGCTCGACCTCCATGTGCGCGCCGAAGACGCCCCGCCGCGCGTCCAGCCGCGCGCAGAAGCGCTCGTAGAGCGGCTCGGCGTGCTCGGGCGCGGCCGCGGCGACGAACCCGGGCCGGTTGCCCCTGCGAGCGTCGCCGTAGAGCGTGAACTGGCTGACGCAGAGCACCTCGCGCGCGCCGACCGCGTCGTTCATCTTCCCGCCCGCGTCCTCGAAGATGCGCAGCGCCGCGACCTTGTCGGCGAGTCGGTCGCAGATCGCCTCGTCGTCCTCGTGCGTGACGCCGAGCAGGACGAGCAGGCCGGGGCCGATCGCCGAGACCTCGGTGCCGTCGACGCGAACGGCGGCGCGGCTCACGCGCTGGACGAGGGCTCGCATCGGGGCAACCTACAACCCGCCGGCGAGCGCTACGACAGCTGCGGCGCTCAGCACGATCGCCGTGCTCCAGGCGATCGCCCCGGCGACGATCCGCAGGTTCAGCCCGTAGAGGTGGGCGACGGCGAGGCCGTTGATCCCGCACGACATCGCGGCCTGGATGCGGAACGCGGTCGGCACCGCCACGACGAGCGCGGAGAGCGCCACCATCACGCCGGGAGCGACGAGCAGGCGCAGCCCGAGCACCGTCGCGACGGGCCGCGTCAGCGGCGGCGGGAACACGCGCACGCCCTCCTCCTGCTCCTGCATGAGGTTCACCCCGAGCGCGAAGAATCCCAGTGGCGCGAGCGCCAGCACCGCGCCCTGCGCGGCCGAGCGAGCCCAGTCCGGGCTCAGCGCATGCGGCGCGACCAGAGCCAGCACGAAGGCCACGAGCGGCGGGTTGCGCACGAGGAACGCGCGCAGGCGCTGACGCGGCGTCTCGCCGGCGCGCGTTCCGAATGCCGCGCCGATCCCGAAGCCCACCAGCAGCAGGACCGGGGCACTGACCGCGACGTCGTAGGTCACCGCCTCGCCGACGGCGTGCCCGCCGATCAACGCCGAGATCAGCGGGATGCCGAGATACCCGGTGTTGACCACCCCGGCGCAGACCATCATCGCCCCGACGGCCGGCCGCGGGAGGCGCAGGACCCGCGTCCCGATCAGCCACGCGAGCGCGATCACGGTCAGGCGCTCGGCCCAGCCGAACGCCAGCCCGGCTCCGACGCCGGCGGTGATCTTCACGTGCGAGACCGTGAAGAACGTCACGACCGGCATCAGGCCGTAGATGAGGATGTCGAGCGCGCCGCGCGCCGCACGCTGCGCACCGTCGCCCCAGCGGCGCTCGGACGCCGTCCCGACGGCGATCGAGGCGAGGATGACGAGCGTGACCGCGAGCACGAGCGTGCGTCAGGCGTCGCGCAGTTCGCGCGCGGCCGTCTCGGGGGCGACGGGGTTGAGGTCGAGCCCCGTCCCGAGCTCGAGCCCGGCCGGCTGCGCGAAGCGCGGCAGCAGATCGATGCGCCAGCAGAAGTGCTCCGCGCCGCGCGGCGCGGTGCGCACCCAGAGGTTCAGCGGCGGGACGACGCCGAAGCGCCGCCGCAGGCGCCCGAGCGCGTCGTGCAGCGCAGCGGCGAGCAGCGGACCACCGTCCTCGAAGCGCATCTGCGGCGCGCGCGGGGCGAGCAGCAGCTGGTAGGCCGACGCGGAGGCGTAGGGCGCCAGGACGACCGCCTCGTCGTCGATCGCGACGACGCGCTGATCGAGCCTGACCTCGGCCTGGACGAGGTCCTGCAGCAGGTTGCCGCCCATGGTCGCCGTCGCGTAGGCGCCGAAGCGCTCCCGCTCGCGCGCGATCCGCGCCGGGACGAAGTCCAGCGCCACCAGCTGCGCGTGGGTGTGCGGCTGGGAGGCGCCGGCGCTGCGGCCCTCGTTGACGAACAGGTGCACGCAGGCGGCGCCGTGCGAGGCGTGGTGCGCGACGCGCGCGCGCCACATCTCCATCGCGAGCGTGAGCTGCTCGGCGGGCAGGTCGGCGAGCGAGGGCACCGACTCGGGGCTGTTGACGACGACCTCGTGCGCGCCGCGCGCCCCGCTGACGGCGAACAGGTCGACGCGCGCCTCGCGCGGGGGGTCGGGTGCCTGCGGCGCGAGCGCCGGGTAGAGGTTGGGCACGACACGGACGCGCCAGCCGGGTGTGTCGGGCGCCGACCCGTCAGGACGCAGAGCATCGACCTCGGGCGGTGTCTGCGCCTCGTGGCCCGCGGCGAACGCGTCGCGCTCGGGGTCGATCGGCGGGTGGGGCTCGGCCTGCGCGATCCCAGAACCGGGCCGGTCCGAGCGCGCGTCGGCGATGATCGCCTTCAGGCCGCTCAGCGGATCGACGCGGACCTCAGGCAACGCGCTTCTCCATCCAGCGATGCTCGATCCCGGCGTCGAGGAAGACGTCCCCGCGGGGCGCGTAGCCCGCACGCTCGTAGAGCCCGGTGGCGTAGGTCTGAGCTGCGAGGACGATCCGCCGCCCGCCCAGCGCGACGGCGTGGGCGTCGGCGGCGCCGAGCAGCGCGGCGGCGATGCCGCGCCGGCGCGCGCCCGGCGCCACGGCCATCCGCCCGAGCTTGATCCTCTGGCCGTCCGCCAGCAGGCGGCAGGTGCCGATCACGGTCTGGTCGTCGTCGACGGCGACCAGGTGCAGCGCCTCGTCGTCGCGGCCGTCGAGATCCTCGGCGATCTCGACGCCCTGCTCCTCGACGAACACCGCGCGCCGCAGCTCGAGCGCGGCGGCGATCTCGCCCGGCCCGCCCGCCGGGCGCACGGTGACCAGGCCCGCCGTCACGAGGCCTGGGAGACGTTGCGCCCGAGCGCGTAGCGGTCGATGTCGGTCTGCAGGTCCTTCTCGTTGAGGTACGGACCCTGGTGGACGTACTGCTGCTTGCCGTTGCGGTCGTAGAACGCCGTCGACGGCACGCCGAGCACCTTGTAGGAGTCGAAGATCAGGCCGTTGGGATCGGCGTAGCTGGGGTACGTGTTCGGGTAGCGCTTCAGGAACCGTCCGGCACCGGAGGCGCTGTCCTTGAGGTCGACCCCGATGAACGCGACCTCGCGCCCCCGGTCGAGCGTCACCCGCTGGAGGGTCGGTGCCTCGAGGTTGCACGGCCCGCACCACGAGCCCCACACGTTCACGACGGCCGGGTGGCCCCGCACCGCCGCGAGCCGCGCCTTGAGCGCCTTGCGTCCGCCGCCCAGCACCTGACCCGCCTGCGCGTGCAGCGCAGCGAGCGCCGGGGGCGAGCCGGCGAGCTTGGCGCGCACGTCGCCGGCGCTCGCCTTCAGCGCCGTCTGCGCCGTGTTGGTGTTCCTGTCGGAGGCCTGCTTGAGGCCGACGCCGACCGCGATGCCCACCACGATCACGGTGGCGAGGATGAGGACCTTCCGCATGGGGTGAGGATCGCACAGCAGTGCGGTATCCTCTCCGGTACGTCGCAGGGCTGCCCTTGGGAGGACACCTCGCGACCCCCGGCCCTGCCGGGCCCCGGGCGAGTGCCGCAGGACTCCTGCACCGCGCCCTCTGCTGAGAGCTTCTGGCCACCATGGCTGAACAGACGACGGCCGTCGAGGCCGCAACCATCCCGTCCGCCGAGGACGTCACGCGCGCCGAGGCGTTCACGCGCGAGCGCTTCGTGCACGACGGCGAGAGCTCGGCCGACGCGCTCGCGGGAGGCTCGCCGCGCCGCCGTGCACTCGAGGCCGCGCTCGCCGAGATCGACGCCGGCCACGAGGTGCCCTCCACGCAGTGGCGCCGTGACTGGTCGCTGCTGCTCGGACTCGAGCGCCTGCTGAGCCAGGAGGAGCCGCACCTCGCCGACGGCACGACGCTCAACCCCCACCAGGTCGACGCGCTCTCGGGCACGCTGACGGCGCTGCTCGCCGAGCGCCTGCGCAACGGGGACGCCGCCTCCCCGCCGGTCGCCGCGCCGGTGCTGGCCGTCGAGGACGAGCCGGCCGACGACGCCGTCGACGCCGAGGTCGCGGCCGAGCTCGCCGCGCTCGACGAGGAGCACGCCGAGGACGACGAGGACGACGAGGAGGAGACCGTCGAGGACGGCGGCTCGGACGCCGACGATGACGACGAGGACGCGCTCGAGGTCCCCGACGAGACCGACGCGGACATCGACGCCGCGGCGCTGAACGACCCCAACGCCCACAAGCGCTTCTGGTTCGAGCACGCGACCGGCGCCGGCAAGACGGTCGCCGCGATGGGCTTCGTCGACGCCTCGCGGACCGGCGGCGTCCTGATCCTCACCCACCGCCGCAACCTCGTCGACCAGTTCAACGACGAGTTGCGCACGCGCGGCTACGAGGACCGGATCTCGCCGGCGCTGCTGGGCCACGACACGGGCCATGCCGACGGTCCGGTGACCGTCGAGACCTATCAGTGGTTCGTGCGCAATGCCGGCAAGATCTCGAGTGCGTACACGATCGTCATCTGCGACGAGGCGCACACCGCGCTCGGTGAGAAGACCAGCGGCGCGATCCGCGAGTGGACCGGTCCGATCTTCATCGGCATGACGGCGACGGGCGCGCTGATCGCACGCCACGTCACCGACCTCTTCCCGACCCAGACCTCGCGCTTCGACCTGGCCCAGGCCGCGCGGCGTGGCGTCATCGCGCCGCTGCGCTCGATCCGCATCCCGCCGGGGCCGGGCGTGCGCACGATCGCCAAGGTGCCGCTGCGCAAGGGCGAGGTCGACATGGAGTTCGACCAGGAGATGCTGGCCGAGCTGCTCGACCAGACGCCGTTCAACATGGCGATCGCCGATCTCTACAACACGCGTTTCAACGGCGTGCCCGGCGTCATCTACACCGCCGGCGTGCGCCACGCCTACAACGTCGCGCAGGCCTTCCGCGACCTGAACATCAAGGCCGAGGCCGTCTCCGGTGAGACGCCCAAGCGCGAGCTCGCGGAGATCCTCGCGCGCTACGAGGCCGGCGACATCGACGTGCTCGTCAACGCCCAGCTGCTGGCCGAGGGCTGGAACTCCCCCCGCGCCACGGTCTGCATGCACCTGGCGCCGACGGCCTCCAAGCGCATCTACCAGCAGCGCGTCGGCCGCGTCACGCGCCGCCACCAGGGCAAGGAGGCCGGCGTCGTCGTCGACTTCGTGCACCCGGCGACCAAGCACGACGACCCGGTCGTAACGCTCCACTCGCTGCTCGACCGCGACGTCTATCGCGGCGGCGCGATCGTCGTCGGCCCGGTCCGCCGCGGGCGCGGCCGGCGCGTGCGCGTCGAGCGCCGCGTGATCCCGGTGACGGCGGACGAGGACCGGCGGCACGAGGTCTTCGAGCGCGAGCTGTGGCGGATCGCGGTCGAGCACCTCGACTACGGCGAGCAGCACATGTGGGCCGCGCTCGCCGGCGCACGCGTGC
>JADGPM010000113.1 GCA_017882425.1 Solirubrobacteraceae bacterium | reverse complement strand
GAGAACCAGCTGTTCTGAGCCGCGCGGTCAGCGCGCGGCCAGCGCGGTGCGGTGGCGCACGTGGACGTGCTCGCGCGCCCAGCGGGTGAAGTCCGGCGCCGGCATCGGCCGGCCGTACAGGTAGCCCTGGCCGACGTCGCAGCCGAGCTCGACGAGGCAGTCGTGGAGCGCCGAGGTCTCGACGCCCTCGGCGACGACCCGCATCCCGAGCTCGCGGGCCAGGCCCGTGGTGTAGCGGACGATCGCCAGGTCGCGCGTGTCGTCGAGCATCCCGAGGACAAACGAGCGGTCGATCTTCACCTCGCTGGCCGGCAGGCGCTTGAGCAGGTCCAGCGCGGAGAAGCCGGTGCCGAAGTCGTCGAGCGACACGGTCACGCCCATCCGCGAGAGCTGCTCGGCGACCGGCAGCGCACGGTCGGGGTCGGCGACGATCATGCTCTCGGTGATCTCCACCACGAGCGCCCGCGGCGAGACGTGGCGCTTGCGGCACAGGCCCGCGATCCGCTGCGGCAGGTCGGGCTCGGCCAGGACGCGCGGGGAGAGGTTGACCGAGACGGTCAGGTCGAGGCCGTCCTCGCGCCAGACGGACACCTGCAGCAGCGCGGCGTCGAGGACGTGCATCGTCAGCGGGACGATCAGCCCGGTCTGCTCGGCGATCGGGATGAACTCGGCCGGCGGCATCAGCCCGTGCTCGGGGTGGCGCCAGCGCAGCAGCGCCTCGGCGCCCAGCGGCCGGCCGGTCGCGACGTCGACCTGGGGCTGGTAGTGGATCGCGAGCTCGTCGGCGTCGATCGCGTGGCGCAGGCCGCCCGCGAGCGTCAGGCGCATGAGGGTGTTGTCGTCCTCGTCGGCCGTGTAGCAGCAGACGCCGCTCTTGCGCTCCTTCGCCTGGTACATCGCGACGTCCGCGCGCTGCATCAGCGTCTCGACGTCGTCGCCGTGCTGGGGGTGACAGGCGATGCCGATGCTCGCGCCGATCTCGAGCGTCACGCCGTCGAGGTCGATCGGGACGGAGACCGCGTCGCAGAGCTTCCGCGCGACCGCGATCGCCGCCTCGGCGTCGCGCACCGACGGCAGCAGGATCGCGAACTCGTCGCCGCCCAGACGCCCGACGGTGTCGCCCTCGCGCAGCGTCTCACGCAGGCGTGAGGCGACCTTGCGCAGCACCTCGTCGCCCTCGTGGTGGCCGAGGGTGTCGTTGATCTCCTTGAAGCGGTCGAGGTCGATCAGCATGACCGCGGTGACCGCGACCGGCCCCTCCCCGTAGGTCGTGATCGCCTGGCGGATGCAGTCTCCGAAGAGGACGCGGTTGGGCAGGCCGGTGAGCGAGTCGTGATGGGCGAGGCGCTCGTGGATCGATGCGTGCCGGCCCGCGCTGTGGACGGCCAGCAGCGGCACGGCGAGCAGCACGATCGCCAGCGGGCTGCGCTCGAGGGCGATCACCGCCAGCGGCGCGAGCCCGACGAGGATCGCCTCGGTCGCCGCGTCGGAGAGCAGGTCGGGCGAGAGCTCGTCGCGGAGGCGGTCGCGCCCGGCGAGCAGCCGCTCGGCGATCGAGATGCCCGAGCTGAGCAGGAAGTAGACGGTGCCCGCGGCGATGTACGCCCCCAGCCCCACCCAGTCGAAGCGCAGGTCGCCGGTGAGGTGCGTGACGTAGAGGACGGCGCCGGCCGCGCCGAGGGCGAGCGTCTGCCGGGCGACGCGAAACGCGCAGCGTGTGACGCTCGTCTCGTCGAGGCCGTCGCGGATGATCAGCCCGAGCCCCTGCGCCACCGCGGCGGCCGTGACGCCGGAGTGCAGCAGCAGGGCGAACGTGAACGTCGTCGAGGGCGCGACCTCGCCGGTGCCGCGGCCGATCTTGATCGGCACGAGCTCGGCGAGCACGACGGCGCCGGCGAGGACCCAGGTGACCGGGTCGCCCGCCCTGATGATCGCCGGGCCGTGCGCGACGACCAGGAGGACGAGCAGCCCGAGACCGGCCGCGGCGACCGCGACGTCGAACAGCAGTGGAAGATGGGGTCTGAGCCGGCGCACGCGTCGCACGTGTTCGGGCGCGCGCGGTGTGGCCGCCGTCGCCCGGTTCGAGGACTATCGGCGCGAGCGGGCCGTGGCTGGAGTGCCGTGGGGCTCGCGCAAGCGGACGACCGAGGGGGTGCTCAGCCGCCGATGACGAAGCCCCGCCGCTCGAGGCTGTCGAGCGCGTCCTCGAAGGCCGCGAAGTCGCGCGCCAGCAGCTGATCCACCGGGCGTCCCGCCGGGCCCGCGGTGCGCACCCAGCGCCGCAGCAGCGGGCCCCCCACGCGATCCTCGGCCTCCTGTGTCAGCTCGAGCAGGATCGGCAGCTCGGGCCGGTGATCGAGCTCGCCGGTGATCACCGTGATGGGGTCGACGTCGAGCACGGCGCACAGCTCGTCGTCGCTGAGGCCGAGCCGCTCCATCAGCCGGACGGCCGGGGTGTCCATGGGCTGCGACGCCCTACGGCGCGCGCGCTTCGAGCCGCTTGGCGGGCGGCGGCTGCTTGTCGCCGGGCCAGAAGCCGGTGACGTGGCGGAACGCCTTCGCGCCGAAGCGGTCGACCGCCGCGGCGGTCACGGCGAACGTCGTGGCGCGCAGCGCGGCCGAGCCGAGAACCTGGCCCCAGGTGGCGTTCTCGGTCGTCGCCTTGGGCGGGCCGGTGCCCTGCGAGCGTTCGTAGGTCGTCTCGAAGGCCTTCCCGGCGACGCGCGCGGCGCCGATCCCGAGCACGATCGCGAACGGCTTGTAGAGGAGCTTGGCGAGCACGCGCTCAGAATAACGCCGCGGCCTCGGGGCGACGGGCGGTGACCGGCGCGCTCCGGTGGGGCGGACGACTACCCTGGGCCTCCGTGTCGCTGCGCCGTGCGTCCGTCATCGCCCTCTCGGTCGGCGCGTTCCTCGTCGTGTCCTTCCTCGTGGCCCGCTTCCTCACCCAGGAGAACCGTGAACGCGCCGCCGTCACCGACGTCCTGGAGGCCCAGGCGCGCGGCGACGTGGCCGCGATGCTGCGCGGCCTGGACGGCTGCGCCGGCGACGCCGCCTGCCGCAGGACCGTCGAGGCCGACGCGCGCCGCCTGCACGCGACCGGCTCGGTGAAGATCCTGAGCTATCGCTCCTCGACCGGGTATGCCTTCGGGACCGAGCGCGGGCCCACGCGCGTGGCGTGGAACATCAACGGCACCGGCCTGCCGGTCGTGCAGTGCGTCGACGTGGAGCGCAGCGGCAGCGCGCTGCTGGGCGGCAGCATCGTGCTGCGCGGCATCTCCACGCCGATCCCGGGGGGCAGCCTGTGCCCGAAATGAGCCTCGGTCGCCTCGCCGCCGCGCTGGGCGCCTGCTGCGCGCTCGCCGCGCTGACGGCGCCCGTCGCCGGTGCGCAGACACCGCCCCCAGCCGCGACGCCGCCCGTCGCGCCGCCGACGCCGGCCTCGGTCGTCTCCACGCCGACGCCTCGCACGCTCTACAAGGACGGCCCCTCGGGGCGCTTCCTCGTCGACGGCACCTGGCTGTTCCGCCTCGACGCGGCGAGGAACGGCGACCGCCTCGGGTGGCAGCGCGACACCTCGACGGCCGGCTGGTCGGCCGTCACGGTGCCCAACGCGTGGAACGCGACCGACGAGAGCCTCGCCTCCTACCTGGGCGGCGTGGGCTGGTATCGCAAGGACTTCCGCCTGCCGACCGCGGCGAAGGCGCCGATGTGGGTCGTGCGCTTCGAGTCCGTGAACTACGCGGCGAAGATCTGGCTCAACGGGCATCCGATCGGCACGCACGTCGGCGCCTACCTGCCGTTCGAGCTGCGCCTGCCGAGCAGCTACCTGAAGCGCGGCGGCGTCAACCGCATCGTCGTGCGCATCGACAGCCGACGGACGAGCAGCGACTTCCCGCCGCTGAAGTTCGACGCGACCGGGCAGCCGCTCGGCGGGTGGTGGAACTACGGCGGGCTCCTGCGCGAGGTCTACCTGCGCCGCGTCGACGACATCGACATGACGATGGTCGACGTCCAGCCCGACCTGCCGTGCGCGAGCTGCGCGGCCACCGTCCACTGGACCGTGCAGGTGCGCAACGCCGGGGCGAAGGGGCGCCGCGTCACCGTGTTCGGCCGGTTCGGCGCGAAGACCGTGCGGCTCGGGACGGTCGCGCTCGGGTCGAAGGGCTCGGCGACGCTCACCGCGTCGCTCAAGGTGCCCCACCCGCGCCTGTGGTCACCGGCGAGCCCGTACCTCTACAACGCGTCGCTGAAGGCCGTGTCCGGCTCACAGACGCTGCAGACGTTCACGCGGTCGGTCGGCGTGCGCTCGATTCGCGTGACCTCCGACGGTCACCTCGTCCTGAACGGCCGGCCGCTCGACATCCGCGGCGTCGGCCTGCAGGAGGACTCCCCCGACAAGGGCTTCGCGATCGACAACAAGGTCCGCGACAACGAGCTGGCGCTGACCAAGGACCTCGGCGCGACGTTGATCCGGGCGCACTACCCGCTGCACCCCTACACGCTGGAGCAGGCCGACCGGCTGGGCCTGCTCGTCTGGTCGGAGATCCCGGTCTACCAGGTCGACACCGACGAGCTCGCCAAGGCGGCCGTGCGCGACGCCGCCGTGAAGGTGCTGCAGGGCGAGGTCGTCGCCGACCGTGACCACCCGTCGATCGCGCTGTGGTCGATCGGCAACGAGCTCAGCGCGCGCGCCGGCCCGATCCAGGCGACCTACATCAGCGAGGCGGTCAGGGCGGCGAAGGCACTCGACCCCTCGCGCCCGGTCGGGCTCGCCGTTGCCGCGGCGCCGACCGTCGGCTGCCAGACCGAGTACGCGCCGCTCGACGTGATCGGCCTGAACGACTACTACGGCTGGTACCCGGGGACGAACGGCGTCACCGCCGATCGCGACCTGCTGTCCGAGTACCTCGACGGCGTGCGCGCCTGCTACCCCAACAAGGCGCTGATGATCAGCGAGTTCGGGGCCGAGGCCAACCGCGACGGCCCGCCCGAGGAGCACGGCACGTTCGCCTTCCAGCAGGACTTCGTGAACTTCCACCTCGGCGTCTACGCGACGAAGCCGTGGCTCTCCGGTGCGATCTACTGGGCGCTGCAGGAGTTCCGCGTGCGCCCGAACTGGGACGGCGGCGATCCGCGGCCGACGCCACCGATCCACGAGAAGGGCCTGGTGACGTTCACCGGGGTCAAGAAGCCGGCGTTCTTCGACGTGCAGCGGCTGTTCCGCGCGACGGCGCAGTTCGGGGCGCCGTCCACGTAGCGTCGCTGGGAGCTCGCACGCGGCACGCGCGCCAGTGGCGATGCGAGGCCCCGTTTCTCGGTTCCGGCTACCATTCAGCGCCGCCCATGGCCGAATCCAAGACCACCACGCTCACCATCGCCTCCCGCGCGCCCGAGGGCTCGCGTGCCACGCGCCGCCTGCGCCGTGAGGGCCTCGTCCCCGGCATCCTGTACGGCGGCGAGGGCGAGCCGCTCACCTTCGCCGTCGACGCGCGCGAGCTGCGCCACGCCCTGCACGCCTCGGGCGCCGTCGTCGAGCTGACGCTGGACGGCAAGTCGACCCCCGCCGTCCTCAAGGACTCCCAGCACCACCCGGTGCGCGGTGAGACGACGCACGTGGACTTCGTGCGCGTGAACCTCAACGTCGAGATCCACGCGATCGTCGCGATCGAGCTGCTCGGCGCCGATGACTCCCCCGGCGCCAAGGAGGGCGGCATCGTCGACCAGCCGGTCCGCGAGGTCAACGTCGAGGCGCTCCCGACCTCGATCCCCGAGTCGATCCAGATCGACGTGTCGGGCCTGTCGATCGGCGACACGCTGACGCTGGAGGCCGCGCAGGTCCCCGGCGGCGTCACGCTGCTCGACGACATCGAGACCGTCATCGTCACCGTGCTGGCCCCGCGCCTCTCGACCGAGGACGAGGAGGGCATCGAAGAGGAGACGCTCCTCATCGGCGAGTCCGCCTCGAGCGGCGAGGGCGAGGGCGACGCGGGCGACTCCGGCGACTCCGGCGAGTAGCCCCGCCGCGTGCGCCGGCCGCTGGGCGGCTCCGCGCCGGTCGACTGGCTGATCGTCGGCCTCGGCAACCCCGGGGCGCAGTACGCGCACACGCCCCACAACGTCGGCTTCCTGGTCATCGGCGAGCTGGCGCGGCGCTGGGAGCTGCCCAAGCCCAGGCGCCGCTTCGGTGCGCTGCTGAGCGAGGGCCGCGCCGGCGTCCCGGGCGGCGAGCAGGCGCGCGTCGCGGTCCTGCAGCCCCTGACCTACATGAACGACTCCGGCAACGCCGCGGGCCCCGCGCGCGGCGCGCTGAAGGTCGACCTGGATCACGTCCTCGTCGTCCACGACGAGATCGACCTGCCGTTCGGCGAGATCCGTCAGCGGCTCGGCGGCGGCCTGGCCGGTCACAACGGCCTGAAGTCCCTCAGGCAGGGCTTCGCCTCCGCAGACTTCGGCCGCGTGCGCATCGGGGTCGGCAGGCCGGACTCGACGGACCCGGACATCGTCGCCGCGTACGTGCTCGGCCGCTGGCGCCAGCCGAAGGCCGAGGTCGAGGCGCTCGTGCAGGCCGCGGCGGACGTCGCCGAGCGCGTCGTCCTCGGCGAGCTCGAGCTGGCAGTGCGATGACAGACGTTCGTACGTGATAACGTACGCAGCATGCCAACCGCACGCGACTGGGACGGGCAGACCTACGACCGCGTCTCCGCGCCGATGGAGGCGATGGGCCTCGCGGTCCTCGAGCGCCTGCCGCTGAGCGGCGAGGAGATCGTGATCGACGCGGGCTGCGGATCGGGTCGCGTCACCGAGGCGCTGCTCGAGCGCCTGCCGCGCGGGCGCGTGATCGGCGTCGACGGGTCGGTCTCGATGATCGGGGCGGCGCGGGAGCGCCTGGGCGACCGCCCCGGGCTGGAGCTGCGCGTCAGCGACCTGCTCGAGCTCGACCTGGGAGACGAGCGCGCCGACGCGATCCTCTCGACCGCGACCTTCCACTGGATCGCCGACCACGGCGCGCTGTTCGCGCGCCTGCGCGCGGCGCTGCGCGACGGCGGCCTGCTCGTCGCCCAGTGCGGCGGCGCCGGCAACATCGCCGCGACCCATGCCGCGGCGCGCGCGGTCGGCGCCGCCGACCCCTACGCCCTGTACTTCGAGGGCTGGGCAGGCCCGTGGCGCTTCGCCGGGCCGCAGGAGACGGAGGTCCTCCTGCGCGAGGCCGGGTTCGCCCAGGCCCGCTGCTGGCTGGAGGAGCGCCCGGTCACGCCGGAGGACCCGTTCACCTACCTGCGCGAGATCAACCTCGGCGCCCACCTCGAGCGCCTGCCCGCCGAACTCCGCGACCCGTTCGTCCGCGAGGTTCTCGAGCGCCACGAGCAGCCCGTGACCCTGGACTACGTGCGGCTGAACATGGACGCCGTGGCGTAGGGGGCGCGGCGCGGGCGACGTCCAACGCCACGCAGGGACGAGCCGGCGGGCGACGTGGGTGCGGGGGAGCTCCGGCGGTTCGCCCGGCGGGCGAACTGCCGCCCCCGCCACCGATGTCGCCCGCCGGCCGACCACCGGCGCCGGCCGGCGCCGGCCGGCGCCGGGCCGAAGACCACCCGAGCCCCAGCCGCTCGCTATCTTCGATGAGCAGCCCCGGCCGCGCGCCCGCGCGGTCGTTCGGCGTGCCCCGCGCATGTCCCTCCGCCCCCTGCTCCGACAGCTCTCGCACGACCCTGACGGCGCGCGCCTCGCGCGCGAGGGCGGCCGCGCCTTCGTGTCGATGTCGCTGCGCCCGTACCTCGTCGCGGCGCTGCTCGACGGCGTCGACGACGCGCTCGCCGCCGGGCGCCCCACGCTCGTCGTCGCGGGCGACGACCGCCAGGCCCAGGACCTCGCCGCGGACCTGCGTGCCTGGCTGCACCCGCGCGCGGTGCGCTTCTACCCGAGCCGCGGCGTCGCCTACGAGTCACATCTCGCGCCCCCGCCGCACCTCGTGGGCCTGCGCGTCGCCGCCCTCGATGCGCTGCTCGAAGCCGCCGAGCCGCCGGTCGTCGTCGTCTCGGCCGTCGCGCTGTCGGAGAAGGTGCCCGACCCCGCGCTCCGCCCGCACGCCTTCACACTGCGCAAGGGCGACCTGATCGACCTGGAGGAGACGGCCGCCCAGCTCGTCGCCGCCGGCTACGAGCGCGCCGACCAGGTCGACGAGCGCGGCCAGTTCGCGATCCGCGGCGGGATCCTGGATGTCTACCCGGCGACCGAGGACCACGCCGTCCGCATCGACCTCTTCGACATCGAGATCGAATCGCTGCGGCACTTCTCGACGTTCACCCAGCGCTCGCTCGGCGACCTGGACGAGGTCGAGATCGCGCCCGCCGCCGAGCTCGCGCCCGAGCACCGCGAGCTGGCCGAAATCGCCGCGATCAGCGACGCCGACGACCGTCCGGACGTCGCCGAGCTGCTGCCGGTCGACCGCTTCCACGCGCTCCTGGACCTCGCACCGCCCGACGCGGCCGTGCTGATCGCCGCCGAGGAGGAGATCGCCCCGGCGCTGGCCGACCACTGGGACGACGTCTGCGCCGCCTTCCACGACACCGACGCCCATCACCTCTACGTCGCGCCCGACGCGATCCGTGCGGCGCTCGACGAGCGCGTGCAGATCCGGCTGTCGTCGATCGCGGGCGATCAGCCGTTCGAGTTCCGCGCGCAGGCCGCCGACGTCGCCGCGCGCTCGATGAAGGAGGCCGAGCCGGAGCTCGAGACGCTCGTCCGCGGCGGCTACCGCACGGTCGTCGCGTTCGCGCGCCGCGGCGAGGGCGAGCGCGCCGCGTACAACCTCGCGCGCATGCGCGCCCCGTGGCTCGACGAGACGCCGGACGTCACGGCCGACGGCCTGCCGCAGGACGAGGGCAGCCTGCGCTTCGCCCAGGCCGCACTGCGCGACGGCTTCATCGCCGCCGGCCTGCGCCTCGCCGTCGTGCCCGAGCACCGGCTGTTCCGACGGCGCCGCGCGGAGCGCACCGGCGGGCAGTCCTCCGGGCAGCGTCGTCGCGGACGCCTGACCTCGTTCTCGGACCTGCGCACCGGTGACATCGTCGTACACGAGGATCACGGCCTCGCGCGGTTCGCGGGCTTCGAGACCAAGACGGTCAGCGCCGTCACGCGCGACTACCTGGAGCTCGAGTACGCCGGGACCGACCGCGTCTTCCTGCCGGTCGACCAGCTGGCGAAGATCACGCGCTACGTCGGGGCGGGCGCCGCCCACCCGCCGCTCTCCAAGCTCGGCGGCAAGTCCTGGGAGACGCTCAAGTCGCGCGCGCGCCGCGCGGCGCAGGAGCTCGCGGGAGAGCTTCTCAACCTCTACGCAGAGCGCCGTCGGCGCACCGGACACGCGTTCCCCGAGGACTCGGCGTGGCAGATCGAGTTCGAGACGGCCTTCCCCTGGCAGGAGACGGCCGACCAGGCCGAGGCGATCGAGGCCGTCAAGGGCGACATGGAGCGCCCGCAGCCGATGGACCGCCTGATCTGCGGCGACGTGGGCTACGGGAAGACGGAGGTCGCCCTGCGTGCCGCGTTCAAGGCGGCCGATGACGGCAAGCAGGTGCTCGTGCTGGCGCCGACGACGATCCTCGCCCAGCAGCACCACGGCACGTTCGCCGAGCGCCTGCGCGACTACCCGTTCACGATCGACGTCGTCAGTCGCTTCCGCCCGGTGAAGGAGCAGCGCGAGGTCGTCGCGGCCTTCAACGAGGGCAAGGTCGACATCCTCATCGGCACCCACCGCCTGCTCGGCAGCGACATGCGCCCGAAGGACCTGGGCCTGCTCGTCGTCGACGAGGAGCAGCGCTTCGGCGTCAAGCAGAAGGAGCTGCTGCGCCAGCTCAAGCTGCGCGTCGACGTGATCGCGATGAGCGCCACGCCGATCCCGCGCACGCTGCAGATGTCGCTGGCGGGCATGCGCGACATCAGCGTCATCGAGACGCCGCCCGAGGGCCGGCGCCCCGTCAAGACGTACGTCGGCGAGTACGACGAGCAGCTCGTGCGCCAGGCGCTCGAGCGCGAGCACGCGCGCGGGGGCCAGGCGTTCTTTCTGCACAACCGCGTCGAGACGATCGACGAGACCGCCGAGCGCCTGCGCGGGCTGTGCCCCGGGATGCGCTTCGAGGTCGCCCACGGCCAGCTCGAGGAGACCGAGCTCGAGCCGCGCATGATGCGCTTCCTGCGCGGCGAGGCGGACGTGCTCGTCGCCACGAGCATCATCGAGTCGGGGATCGACATCCCGCAGGCGAACACGCTGATCATCGAGCGCGCCGACATGTTCGGTCTCGCCCAGCTCTACCAGATCCGCGGGCGCGTGGGCCGCAGCCGCGAGCGCGCCTATGCGTATCTGCTCTACCCGAGCGCCGCGGCGCTGACCGAGGACGCCACCAAGCGCCTCAGCGCGCTGTCGGACTACACGGAGCTCGGCGCGGGCTTCAAGATCGCGATGCGCGACCTGGAGATCCGCGGCGCCGGGAACCTGCTCGGCGACGAGCAGTCCGGTCACGTTGCGGCGCTCGGCTTCGAGCTGTACCTGTCGATGCTCGACGAGGCGGTGCGCGCGGGCGAGGCCGCCGGCGCGGTCGACGAGGACGAGGCGGAGCCCGTGCGCCTCGACGTCGGCGTCGACGCGTACATCCCCGCGGACTACATCCCGTACGAGCAGGCGAAGATCGACGCCCACCGGCGCATCGCCGCCGCTCGCGAGCCCGCCGATCTCGCCGCACTTCGCGACGAGCTCGAGGACCGGTTCGGGCCGATCCCCGAGCCGCTCGCGAACCTCATCGCGCTGCAGCAGGCGCGGATCCAGTTCGGCCGCTCGGGCGCGCGAGCGGTGAGCTTCCGCGGAGGGCGCCTGGCGGTCACGCCGATCGACCTCGACGAGGCCCGGCAGACGCTGCTGCGCGACGAGCTGCCCGAGGCCCGCTACGAGCCCGGCCGCTCGCAGGTCTCGCTGCAGGTCCCGGACGCCCCCGGTGAGCGCTTCCCCGCCGTCGTCCGCGCGGCGGACGCGCTGCTCGCGATCACCCGCGCCGCGGCCTAGACGTTTCACCTGCCGGTGCAGTGGCGCGCCGTGGCGCGCAAGTCCCTATCATCGCCCGTCTCATGTCCCAGATGCTTCGTATTGCCCTGGCGCTCGGCGCCGTTTTTTTCGCCCTCGCGCTCGCAGCGTGCGGTGACTCCGTCCCGAGCAGCGACATCGCGAAGGTCGACAACACGACGATCGCCAAGACGACGTTCGCCCACTGGCTCGCGATCTCTCAGAAGTCGGCCGCGCAGGGCGCAACCGCCGCCACCGCACCCGATCCGCCCAACTTCACGAAGTGCATCGCCGCCGCGAAGGCGGCCGCCGCGAAGCCGGTGAAGGGCCAGCCGACGCCCACGGACGCGAGCTACAAGAAGACCTGCGAGGCCCAGTACCAGCAGCAGAAGGACCAGGTCGTCTCGTTCCTCCTGCGCTCGCAGTGGCTCGAAGCCGAGGCCGCTCGCCAGGGCATCACGATCTCCGACGCCGAGCTCAAGACCGCCTTCGCCAAGGCGCGCACGCAGGCGTTCCCGAAGACCGCCGACTACGTGAAGTTCCTCAAGTCCTCGGGCCAGACCGAGGCCGACCTCATGTACCGCCAGCGCGCGCAGCTGCTGGAGCAGAAGATCACCGCGAAGGTCACCAAGGATGCCGCGAACGTCAGCCAGGCGGACATCACGGCCTACTACAACAAGAACAAGGCCAAGCAGTTCACCCAGCCCGAGGTGCGCAGCATGCACGTCGTCCTGGCGAAGGACGAGGCGACGGCGAACAAGGCCCGCGCCGAGATCGCCGCCGGCACGCCGTGGGCCACGGTCGCCAAGAAGTACTCGATCGACCCGGCCGCCAAGGACAACGGCGGGGTGCTCGGCAACGTCGTCAAGGGCCAGGGCTCGCCGCAGTTCGAGAAGGGCGCCTTCGGCGCACAGAAGGGCCAGCTCACGAAGGCGTTCAAGACGGCCGACGGCTGGTACGTCGTGCGCGTCGACAGCGTCAAGCCGGCCAAGGTGACCCCGCTCAGCGCGACCACCGCCGCCTCGATCAAGCAGATCCTCCTGCAGACCAAGCAGCAGACGGTCCTGACGAAGTTCGGCAAGGACTACACGGACCGCTGGAAGGCCAAGACGGACTGCCAGAAGGGCTACACCGTCGCGGACTGCTCGAACTACAAGACGACGAAGGCGACGACGTCCGTCGCGCCGGGCGCGATCCCGCAGACGACGACCGCGCCGTCGGGCACCACGACCGCGAAGTAGCGCAGGCCGGACGGGCGCTCGCCGCGGGCCCGCAGTAGCGTTCCCGCGGTGAGCAGGCCAGAGATCCAGGACGCGCTCGCCCAGCTCGACGATCTCACCCGGCGTCTGCGCCGGGAGTGCCCGTGGGATCGCGAGCAGAACGAGCGCTCGATCGTCCCGCACACCGTCGAGGAGGCCTATGAGCTCGCCGACGCGGCCAACGCCGGCGACGACGCCAAGCTCCTCGACGAGCTCGGCGACGTCCTGTTCCAGGTGCACTTCCTCTCGCTGCTGATGGAGGAGCGCGGCGCCGGTGACCTCGCCGCGGTCGCCGAGCACTGCCGCCAGAAGCTCATCCGCCGCCACCCCCACGTCTTCGGCGACACCGAGGCCAGCGACGCCGCGCAGGTGCTGCGCAACTGGGACGCGATCAAGTCCGACGAGCCCGGCCGCGAGGCGGGGATCTTCGGCGAGGTCCCCGAGAACCTGCCGGGGCCGCTGCTCGCGCGCAAGGTCCAGCGCCGCGCCGCGAGCACCGGGTTCGACCTCGAGGGCGTCGACGGTCCGCTCTCGGCTCTGCACGCCGGCCTCGAGCAGCTCGAGGCCGCCGCCGAGGCGGAGGGCCGCGAGACGGCGTTCGACGCCATCGGGGACGTGCTCTTCGCCGCCGTCAACGTCGCGCGCAAGCTCAAGGTCGACCCCGAGCTCGCGTTGCGCGCCTCCTCCGGGCGCTTTCGCGAGCGCGTCGAGGCCGCCGAGCGGCTCGCCGAGCAGGCCGGTGAGCGCTGGGACGCGCTGCCGTTCGAGGCCCAACTTCGCTTCTACGCCAACGCCGCACTCATCAAGGAGAACGAATCGTGAGCCAGATCGACCGCGTCCACGCCCGCCAGATCCTCGACAGCCGCGGGAACCCCACCGTCGAGGTGGAGCTCGCGCTGCGCTCCGGCGCCGGCGGGCGCGCCGCGGTGCCCTCCGGGGCATCGACGGGCGAGTTCGAGGCGACCGAGCTGCGCGACGGCGGGGCGGCGTTCGGCGGCAAGGGCGTCACGAACGCCGTGGCGAACGTCAACGGGGAGATCGCGGCGGCGATCGTCGGTCTGGACGCGGACGACCAGCGCGCGCTCGACGAGGCGCTGATCGCGCTCGACGGCACGCCGAACAAGTCGCGTCTGGGCGCCAACGCGATCCTCGGCGCATCGCTGGCGTCCGCGCACGCGGCGGCGGCCGACGCCGGGCAGCCGCTGTGGCGCCACCTCGGCGGCGCGGACGCGCACATCCTGCCGGTGCCGATGATGAACGTCCTCAACGGGGGCGCGCACGCGGACAACAAGGTGGACTTCCAGGAGTTCATGGTCATGCCCGTCGGTGCGGGGTCGTTCTCCGAGGGTCTGCGCATGTGCGTCGAGACCTACCACGCGCTGAAGCGGACGCTCCACGCCGACGGCCTCTCGACCACGGTCGGCGACGAGGGCGGCTTCGCGCCGGACCTCGGATCAAACGAGGAGGCGATCCAGGTGCTCCTCGCGGGCATCCAGGCCGCCGGCTACGCGCCGGGCACCGACCTCGCGATCGCGCTCGATCCCGCGGTCAGCGAGATCTTCGAGGACGGCAGCTACGTGCTCGAGCACGAGGGCCGCACGCTCAGCGCGGCCGAGCTCGCCTCCTACTGGGAGGAGATCACCGGGCGCTACCCGATCGTCTCGCTCGAGGACGGCATGGCCGAGGAGGACTGGGACGGCTGGAAGGTCCTCACCGAGCATCTCGGCGACGCGGTCCAGCTCGTCGGCGACGACATCTTCGTGACGAACACGGAGCGCCTGAAGCGCGGCATCGACCTCGGCGTGGCGAACTCGATCCTCATCAAGGTCAACCAGATCGGCACGCTGACCGAGACGCTCGATGCGATCGAGATGGCGCGCGGGGCCGGCTACACGGCCGTCATGTCGCATCGCTCGGGGGAGACGGAGGACACGACGATCGCCGACCTCGCGGTCGCGACCGGGTGCGGGCAGATCAAGACGGGCGCGCCCTCACGCTCGGATCGCGTCGCGAAGTACAACCAGTTGCTGCGCATCGAGGAGGCGCTGGGCGCCGACGCGATGTTCCCGGGCGGATCGGTGTTCCGCCGGTAGTTCCCGCCCAACGGCAGGAGAGGCACGCCGCGCGGCGAATCGCGCGGCAATGGCATCCGCCCGCAGCGCCCGCGCGACGCGCCCCGCCACGGCTCCCCGGCCGGCCGCGCGCCCCCGGGCGGTCGCCGGCGGCCTGCGCTCGTCCGGGATCCGCTGGGATCGCGTGGGGCGCACGATGCTGATCGGGATGTTCGCCGTCGTCGCGCTGCTCTACGTCTCACCGCTGCTGTCCGTCTGGTCGACACGCGGTGAGGCCGCCCGCCGGCGCGCCGACGTCGTGCGCCTCCAGAAGGAGCACCAGCGCCTGGAGCGGCGCATGAAGGCGCTGCAGAGCCCGAAGGCGCTGGAGCGCGAGGCACGCCGCCTCGGGATGGTGCGCCCGGGCGAGCG
>JADGPM010000112.1 GCA_017882425.1 Solirubrobacteraceae bacterium | reverse complement strand
GCCGACGTCGTCTACAGCCTCGAGCGCAACACGAACACCAAGCTCGCCGGCTTCTACGGCCTCGTCTTCCAGAACGTGACCTCGATCACCGCCACGGGCAGCGACCAGGTCACGATCAAGCTCAGCAGGCCCGACAACTGGCTCCAGGGCGAGCTCTCGCAGATGCCCGGCATCGTGCTCGAGAAGGCCTATGTCGAGTCCAAGGGCAAGGCCTTCGGCACGCCTGCCGGCGGCACCATGTGCACCGGCGCCTTCAAGCTCAAGTCCTGGAAGCCGGGCAACGCGCTGACCGCCGTCAAGAACGACAGCTACTGGGACAGCGCGCTGCAGCCCAAGGCTGCCTCGATCAGCTTCAAGGGCGTCCCCGACGACTCGAGCCTCACCTCCGGCCTGCTGACGAACGAGATCTCCGGCACGTACCCCCAGCCGCTGACGACGCTCGACCAGCTCAAGGCGAGCAGCGCGGTGACGGTCCACGCCGGCCCCTCGTTCTCCTCGGACGCGTTCGTCATCTCCAGCCTCAGCGGCGCGCTGGGCGACGTGAAGGTCCGCCAGGCGCTGTCGATGGCGATCGACCGCCAGGCGTACATCAACACGCTCTACAAGGGCTACGCGCAGCTGCCCCGCACGCTCGCCAACCCCGGCACCTGGGGCTACGAGAAGGACGTCTTCCAGAAGGACTGGGACAGCCGGCCCGAGCCGACCCTCGACGTCGCCAAGGGCAAGCAGCTCGTCCAGCAGGCGGGGGCGACCGGCAAGCCGCTCGTGATCGGCACCAGCAGCGAGGTCAACTCGCTGGAGACCGCGGCCAACGCCGTCCGGCAGGCCGCGAACAGCATCGGCCTGAAGGCGACGCTGAAGTCCGTCTCGGCCGCGAACTACATCAACTTCTTCACCGATGCCAGTGCGCGCAAGGGCGTTGACGGCTTTCTGACCACGAACTACCCCGACTACGCCGATCCGGCCGCGCTCTACAACACGTTCGCGATCAAGGGCGGCAGCCAGAACTACGACGACTTCAGCGATCCGCGCATCACGGCGGCGCTGAACGGGGCCCGCACGACGCGCGACCAGCGCCGCCGCGCGGAGCTGACGGCGAAGGCCGGCGATCTGGTCATGCAGACGCTGCCGTGGATCCCGCTCACGGTCCCGGACTCGATCGTCGTGATGGACAAGAAGATCACGGGCGCCCCGTCGTCGTTCCAGTACATGGGCGGCCCCTGGGCCACGACGATCGGCGCGGCGGGCTAGCCCGAACGATGCTGCGCTTCGTCGCACGCCGGCTGGCGATGCTCGTGCTGACGCTGCTCGTCGCGAGCTTCGCCATCTACGCGTCGCTGTCGGTCGCCCCGGGCGACCCGCTCTCCGTGCTCACCGGCGGCAGGACCCTGCCGCCGGAGGCGCTGGCGGTGCTGCGGGCGCGCTACCACCTGAACGAGCCGCTGCCGGCGCAGTACTGGCACTGGCTCACCGGGGCGCTGCACGGGGACCTGGGCTCGTCGATCGCGCTGCGCGAGAGCGTCAACACGCTGATCGGCGAGCGCGCGGGGGTGACCTTCGAGCTGGTGGCGTACGCGTCGATCCTGATCCTGCTGCTCGGGATCGGGTCGGGGATCCTGGCCGGCCTGCGGCGCGGCGCCGTCGACTCGACGGTGATCGCGGGGACGACGGTCTTCGCGGCGATCCCCTCGTTCGTCGCGGCGATCGTGCTGATCAGCGTGTTCGCGGTGAAGCTCGGCTGGTTCCCCGCGCTCGGGGCGGGGACCGGGGGCGTGGACCGGCTGTGGCACCTCACGCTGCCGGCGATCGCGCTCGCCCTCTCGGCGCTGGCGATCGTCGCGCGCGTGACGCGCGTCAGCGTCCGTGAGGAGCTGGGGCGAGAACACGTGCAGACCGCCATCAGCCGCGGACTGCCGCAGCACCTGGTGATCCGCCGCCACGTGCTGCGCAACGCGGCGATCCCGATCACGACCGTGACGGGCATCACGATCGCCTCGCTGATCGCGCTCTCGGCGGTCGTCGAGCGCGCCTTCAGCCTCAACGGGCTGGGCTCCGCGCTCGTCAGCGCCGCGGCCTCGAAGGACTTCGCGGTCGTGCAGGGCATCGCGCTGATCCTCGTCGCGGCGTTCGTCATCACGAACACGATCGTCGACCTCCTGTACGCCTTCCTCGACCCGCGCGTCGCGCTCGGGAGCCGCGCCGAATGAGCACCGTCCCGACCGTCCCCGGACTCTCCGGCGCCGCGCGCCGGCGCACCCGCGCGATCGCCGGCAGCGGCAAGGTCGCCGTCGTCTGCCTGATCGTCATCGCCGTCGCGCTGCTCGTCGCGATCATCGGCTCGGCGGTCGCGCCGCACGACCCGAACGCCTCGAACCTCAACAACTCGTTCGTGGGTCCCAGCGCCGGGCACCTGCTCGGGTTCGACAGCCAGGGCCGCGACCTGTTCTCGCGCCTGCTCGTCGGTGCCCGCACGTCGATCCTCGGCCCCGCCGCCGTCGTCGTGCTGGCACTGATCGCCGGGGTGCTGTGCGCGATCGTCGCCGCGTGGCGTGGGGGCTGGGTGGACTCGGCGATCTCCGTCGTCATGGACATCCTGTTCGCCTTCCCCGGCATCCTGCTGGCCGTCCTCGCCGCGGCGGTCTTCGGCCCGGGCCTGACGGCCGCCGCGCTGGCGCTGGCGGTCGCGTACACCCCGTACATCGCCCGCGTCCTGCGCAGCGCAGCGGTGCGCGAGCGCGCGCGCGAGTACATCGCCGCGGGCGAGGTCCAGGGCCTCTCGGCGTGGGCGATCTGCAGCCGCCACCTCGTGCCGAACGTCGCCCCGCTGATCGTCTCGCAGGGGACGCTGCTGTTCGGCTACGCGATGGTCGACCTCGCCGCGATCTCCTTCATCGGGCTCGGCGTCCAGCCGCCGCAGGCCGACTGGGGCGTCATGGTCGCGACGGGTCAGCCGGGCGTGCTGCAGGGCTACCCGGCCGAGTCGCTGTCGGCCGGGCTGTGCATCGTCGCCGTCGTCGTGGCGGTCAACCTGCTGGGGGAGCGGCTCTCCCAGCGCAACGAGGAGCAGCGATGAGCGACCTGCACTACCTCTCGGCGACCGAGGCGATCGAGCGCTTCAGCACGCGCGAGCTCTCGCCGGTGGAGCTGATGGAGGCCGTGATCGCGCGGGCGCACGAGGTCGAGCCGACGGTCAACGCGCTGTGCCACACGTTCTACGACGAGGCGCTCGAGCAGGCGCACGCCGCCGAGGCCCGCTACGGCGCCGGCGAGGCGCGGCCGCTCGAGGGCATCCCGCTGGCGGTCAAGGAGGAGGAGGCGATCGCCGGGCAGCCCTGGACGCAGGGCTCGCTCATCTACAAGGACCTCCGCGCCGAGCACACGTCGGCCTTCGCGCGCCGGCACCTGGAGGCCGGGGCGATCGTGCACGCCCGCTCGACGGCGCCGGAGTTCTCCTGCGCGGGGTTCACGTCCTCGCGCATCTGGGGCGTGACGCGCAACCCGTGGAACCCGCAGTACGGCGTCGGCGGCTCGTCTGGCGGCTCGGGCGCCGCGCTGGCGGCCGGGACGACGACCCTCGCGAGCGGCTCGGACATCGGCGGCTCGATCCGCATCCCGGCGTCGTTCAACGGGGTCGTCGGGTTCAAGCCGCCCTACGGTCGCGTGCCCGTCGACCCGCCGTTCAACCTCGACACCTACTGCCACTGCGGCCCGCTCGCGCGCACCGTGGCCGACTGCGCGCTCTACCAGAACCAGATCGCCGGGCCCGACCCCTCGGACATCACGAGCCTGCGGCCCAAGCTCCTGCTGCCCGAGCACTTCGAAGGCATCGAGGACCTGCGAATCGCGCTCTCGGCCGACCTCGGCGACTGGCCGGTCGACCCCGAGGTGCGCGCGAACACGCTGGCCGTCGCGGATGCGCTGCGCGCGGCGGGCGCCGAGGTCGACGTCGTCGACGTGCGGGTGCCGCGCGCCGAGGTCGAGCTCGCGACCGCGATCCACTTCCACCTCGCGTTCGCCGACTGGATCGGCGAGCAGGCGCGCGAGCACCCCGACCTCGTCACGCCGTACGCGGTCGAGATGGCGCGCTGGTGCTCGGAGATCGCCGCCGGCCACAGCTTCCTGCAGGAGATCGAGCTCGAGGCGCGGCTCTACGCGCCGGTCGGCGCGCTGCTCGAGGAGTACGACGCGCTGATCTGCCCGACGTGCGGCACACGCGGGCTGCTCGCGGACGACGACTACGTCGGGCACGGCCTGGAGGTGGGCGGGGAGGAGGTCCCGTTCTACTTCGGCGGCCTGCTGACGCCGGTCTTCAACATCATGAGCCGCTGCCCGGTGCTGAACGTGCCCTCGGGCTTCGCCGGGAACGGCGTCCCGACGGGCGTGCAGATCGCGGGGCGCACCTACGACGACGAGACCGTGTTCCGCATCGGCGCGGCGCTCGAGGCCGCAGGCCCCTGGTGGGGCGCCGGCGAGCGCCGGCCGGCGCTGCAGACGCCGGCGGGGGCATGAGCGCGCTCCTCGAGATCGACGGCCTGACCGCCCGCCTGCAGGTCGAGGGCGAGCTGCGCACGGTGCTGCACGACGTCTCGCTGACGATCGGCGCCGGCGAGGCGCTCGGGCTCGTCGGCGAGTCCGGCTCGGGCAAGTCGATGACCGCCCGCGCCGTCGGGCGGCTGCTGCCGCGCGGCGCGCAGACGAGTGGGGCGGTGCGCTTCGACGGCCGCGACGTCCTGACGCTCGGCCCTGCGGACCTGCGGCGCTACCGCGGCGAGGTCGCGATGATCTTCCAGGACCCGCGCGCGCACGTGAACCCCGTCCGGCGGATCGGCGACTTCATGACCGAGACGCTGCGCCTGCAGGGCGTGACGGGCGCCGACGCGGCGAAGCGCGCCGCCGGGGCGCTGCGCGACGTCGGCATCGACGACGGCGAGCGGCGCCTGGATCAGTACCCGCACGAGCTGTCCGGCGGCCTGCTGCAGCGCGTGATGATCGCGACGATGCTGCTCGGAGAGCCGCGGCTGGTGCTCGCCGACGAGCCGACGACGGCGCTGGACGTGACCACGCAGGCCGAGGTGATGGCGATCCTCGACGAGCTGCGCCACGAGCGCGGGATGGCGCTGCTCTTCATCACGCACGACCTCGAGCTGGCCGCGGCGGTCTGCGACCGCACCGCCGTGATGTACGCCGGCCAGATCGTCGAGACGCGCGCCGCCTCGCTGCTGGACCGCGACCCGCTGCATCCCTACACGGCGGCGCTCGCCGCGGCGCGGCCGGACGTCGCCGTCAGCGCGCGGCGCCTGGCGGCGATCCCGGGACGGCCGGTGTCGGCGTTCGAGGCGCCGGCGGGCTGCGCGTTCGCGCCGCGCTGCGTCTGCGTGCAGGAGCGCTGCCGTGAGGCGCGCCCGCCGCTCGACAGGCTCGACGACGGCCAGGTGCGCTGCCGGCGCGCGCAGGAGCTGCGCGGGCGGATGGCCGCGGCGATCCGCGAGGGGGAGGCCTCCCGTGCCTGACGTCGTCCTCGAGGCCCGCGGGCTGCGCAAGGAGTACGGCGAGCTCGTCGCCGTCGACGACGTCGACCTCGAGGTCCGCGAGGGCGGCTCGCTGGCCATCGTCGGCGAATCCGGCTCGGGCAAGACGACGATCGCCAAGATGATCGTCGGCCTGACCGCGCCGACCGCCGGGTCGATCGTCGCCTGCGGTCGCGACCGCTCCGCGCCCTCGCGCTCGGCGCGTGAGCGCCGGCGCCGCGGGAGCGAGGTCCAGATCGTCTTCCAGGACCCGTACTCGAGCCTGGACCCGCGTCAGACGGCCGAGCAGGCGCTCGACGAGGTCCTGCGCCTGCACCGCGGCGGCAGGCAGGGCGGCCGCGCCGCACGCGAGCTCCTGGACCTCGTCGGGCTCGACGAGCGACAGGGGCGGGCGCTTCCCCGGGCCCTCTCCGGCGGCCAGCGCCAGCGCATCGCGATCGCCCGCGCCCTCGCCGCGCAGCCGCGCGTCGTCATCCTCGACGAGTCCGTCGCGGCGCTCGACGTCTCGATCCAGGCGCAGATCCTCAACCTGCTGGCCGACATCCGCGAGGAGACGGGCGTGTCGTACGTCCTGATCAGCCACGACCTCGCGGTCGTGCGCCAGATCACCGACGAGGCGATCGTCATGCACCGCGGGCGCGTCGTCGAGCGCGGCTCGACCGCACAGATCCTCGACGCGCCGCAGGACGAGTACACGCAGCTGCTGCGCGCCAGCGTCCCGCGCCCCGGCTGGAAGCCCGAGCGCCGCAGGCGACCCGAAGACCAAGGAGCCCCCGCATGAGCACGATCGATCTCGCCCTGGTGGGCGCCGCCGTCCGAACGCTCGACCCGGACCGCCCGTCAGCCACCGCGATCGCCGTCAGCGACGGCGTGATCGTCGCGGTCGGCGACGACGCCGAGATCCGCGAGCTCGCGGGCCCGGCGACCGAGCTGCTCGATCTCGCCGGCGCAGCCGTCGTCCCCGGGCTGATCGACAGCCACCTGCACCCGTTCCTGGGCGCGGAGGGCGCACGCGGCGCCGACCTCATGGGCGTGACCTCGCTCGACGAGGTGCGCCGCCGGGTCGCGCAGGAGCGCGCGCGCTGCGCGCCCGACGAGTGGGTGCTCGGGTTCGGGCTGGACTACAACGCGTTCACGGAGTCCGGGACCTCGGGTGAGCTGATCGCCGACGCCGCGGGCGGCGGCCCTGCCCTGCTGACCTACGTCGACTTCCACACGGCGCTCGCGACGCCGCGCGCGCTCGAGCTCGCCGGCGTCGACGGCGCGCGCAGGTTCGAGGAGCACGCCGAGATCGTCTGCGTCGACGGCGTCCCGACGGGCGAGCTGCGCGAGGGCGCGGCGATGGACCTCGTGCGCAGCGCGATGCCCGAGCTCACCGCGGCGCAGCGCTATCGCCTCTGCGCCGACCAGCTGCGCCGCTTCGCCGCCGTCGGCATGACCGGCGCGCACGCGATGGACGGGAGCCTGGAGACGCTCGACCTGCTGCGCGAGCTGGAGGGCAACGGCGACCTCGCGATCCGGCTGCGCACGCCGTTCTGGATCACGCCGGAGATGAGCCGCGAGGACTGGGAGCGCTTCGCGCCGCACCGCGACGAGGCCGGCCGGCGCTGGCGCGCGGGCACGGCGAAGTTCTTCATCGACGGTGTGATCGACTCGGGCACCGGCTGGCTCTACGACGCCGACAGCGAGGGCGACGGGCTCTCACCGTTCTGGCCCGACCCCCGGCACTACCGCGACGGCGTCCGGTTCTTCGCCGAGCGCGGGTATCAGTGCGCCACGCATGCCACGGGTGACCGCGGCGTGCGCGAGGCGCTTGATGCCTACCGCGAAGCCGGCGCCGCGCCGGGCATCCGCCATCGCATCGAGCACATCGAGACGCTCCAGCCGCAGGACCTCCCGCGCTTCGCCGCCGAGGGCGTCGTCGCCTCGATGCAGGCCCAGCACATGGCCTGGCTGGAGCCCGACCGCGAGGACAACTGGTCGCGCCGCCTGGGCGCCGAGCGCTGCGAGCGGGCCTTCCCGATCCGCGCGCTGCGCGAGTCGGGCGCGGCGATCGCGCTGGGCTCCGACTGGCCCGTCGCGCGCTTCGACCCGCGCGAGGGCCTCGCCTGCACACGTCTGCGCCGCCCGCCGGGCGAGCGCGACCGCGCCCCCTACGACGATCAGGCGCTCGACGGGCTGGCCGCGCTGGAGGGCTACACGACGGGCGCCGCGTTCGTCGCCGGCGACGAGGGCCGCCTCGGGCGGATCCGCCCCGGCGCCTGCGCGGACCTCACCGTGTTCGCTGCCGACCCCGTGAGCTGCGACGCCGACGACCTCGTCGACCTGCCGGTCGTGCTGACGGTCGTCGACGGCGAGATCGTGCACCGCGCGGCGTAGGGGGACCACGCATCCGCCGGGCGCGACTAGGATCGCGCCATGAGCTCCCATGACGTGATCGTCGTCGGCGCCGGCTCGGCGGGGTGCGCCGTCGCCGCCCGCCTGTCGGAGGACCCGGGGACCCGGGTGCTGCTGCTCGAGGCGGGCGGCTCGAACCGTCACCCGAGCGTGATCATCCCGGCGGCCTTCGCCCAGCAGTTCCACAGCAGGCGCGACTGGGACTACGCGACCGAGCCCGAGCCGGGCTGCGACGGCCGCGCGCTCTACGTGCCGCGCGGAAAGGGCCTGGGCGGCTCGAGCGCGATGAACGCGATGCTCTACGTCCGCGGCCGCCCGCTCGACTACGACATGTGGGAGGCCGGGGGCGCGACCGGCTGGGGCTGGAAGGACGTGAAGCCCTACTTCCTCAAGGCCGAGGACAACCAGCGCGGGGCATCCGAGGACCACGCCGTCGGCGGCCCGGTGCGCGTGGAGGACTCGCGCTCGCCGCGGGCGCTGACGAAGTCCTTCCTCGCCGGGGCCGAGGCGGCGGGCATCCCGTACATCGCCGACTACAACGGGCCCGAGCAGGACGGCGCTGCGAAGGTGCAGGTCACCCAGCGCGGCGGGCGGCGCTGGAGCACCGCGGACGCGTACCTGAGGTCCGCACGCAAGCGCCCGAACCTCGAGATCGTCACCGGCGCGCAGGTGCTGAAGGTCGAGCTCGACGGGACACGCGCGACGGGCGTGCGCTACCGCGATGTCAAGGGCCGCGAGCAGCTCGCCTCGGCGAACTCGGAGATCGTCCTCGCCGCGGGCGCGATCGGCTCCCCACAGATCCTGATGCTGTCCGGCATCGGGCCGGCCGGCCACCTCGCCGACGTCGGCGTTCCCATTGCGGTCGACCTGCCCGGCGTCGGCGGCAACCTCCAGGACCATCCGTTCTACGTCTGCATCTGGGACGTCCCGGGCGGCGGTTCGCTCGCCGACGCCGAGAAGCCACGGGCGATGCTCGAATGGGTCACGCGCCGGACCGGGCCGCTGAGCTCGACCGTCGCCGAGGCGTTCGCCTTCGTGCGCAGCCGCCCCGGGCTGGCGGCGGCCGACATCCAGTTCCACTTCGCGCCCGCCTACTTCTCCGAGCACGGCGCCGCGACCTACGACGGCCACGCGCTGACGATCGGCCCGGTGCTCGTCGCGCCCAGGAGCCGCGGCGAGCTGCGCCTGCGCTCCGCCGACCCGATGGACAAGCCGCGGATCCTCACGAACTCGCTGACCGAGCCCGAGGACGTCGCCGCACTCGTCTCCGGAATCCGGATGGCGCGCGAGATCGCGGCCACGGGCCCGATGCGCGAGGTCGTCGGGCGCGAGCTGTTCCCGGGCGACGGCGTCGACACGGACGCCGACATCGAGCAGGACCTGCGCCGCCGCGTGGAGCTCATCTACCACCCGGTCGGCACGTGCCGGATCGGGACCGACGAGGACGCCGTCGTCGACCCGGAGCTGCGCGTACGCGGGGTCGAGGGGCTGCGCGTCGCCGACGCCGCGGTGATGCCGATCATCCCCGGCGGCAACACGAATGCGCCGGCGATCATGATCGGCGAGCGCGCCGCGGACCTCATCCGCGGGCGGGTCGCCGCACCTGCCCTGTAGACGCGCGTCGGCACGCCGTCCACATACCGCAGCCCGGGGTTCATGTCCCGCGGGTTTCCGGCCGATAGGAGCGCCCAGCGGCGTCTGCTGCCCGCCCCAACACCGGATTGGTCCCCGTGCACCCCCACACCCTCACTCCCGCCGACAGCAATGGCTGGCTGAACCGCTGGCTCGAGACCACCGCCGACCTCGCGCGCCTCCAGTACGCGCATCCGATGGTCGACGCGGTGATCGACGAGATCGACGGCCGCATGATCCGGATCGGCGACCGCTGGCTCGCCGACTTCGCCTCGTGCAACTACCTCGGGCTCGACCTCGACCGCGAGGTGATCGACGCCGTCCCCGCCTATCTCGACCGCTGGGGCACACATCCGAGCTGGTCGCGCCTCCTCGGCAGCCCGATCCTCTACGAGGAGATCGAGCAGCGCCTGGCGACCCTCCTCGGGGCCGAGGACGCGATGGTGCTCCCGACCATCACGCACATCCACAACTCCGTGATCCCGGCGCTCGCCGGCGAGGGCACGATCTACCTCGACCAGCGCGCTCACAAGACGATCTTCGACGGCTGTGCGGTGGCACGATCCCACGGCGCGACGGTGCTGCGCTATCCGTACGAGGACTTCGACGCGCTCGAGGCACTGCTGCGTCGCAGGCCCACGATCGGCCCGCGGATCATCTGCAGCGACGGCCTGAACTCGATGACCGGCAATGCGCCGGACCTGGGACGCATGGCACGCCTGGCCGCCGAGTACGACGCGCTGCTGTACGTCGACGATGCCCACGGCTTCGGCGTGATCGGCGAGCGCACCGCTGACGAACTGTGCGACTACGGCAGCCGCGGCAACTCGATCGTCCGCCATCTCGGCGGGTCCTACGACAACCTCGTGCTCGTCGGCGGATTCTCGAAGGCCTACTCGTCCCTGCTCGCGTTCCTCGCACTCCCGACGCAGCTCAAGCAGGCGCTCAAGACGGCCGCCGCGCCGTACCTCTACTCGGGGCCGTCGCCGATCGCGTCGCTCGCCACGACGTGGGAGGGCATGAACGTCAACGACCGCCGTGGCGACGAGCTGCGGCTCGAGCTCCATCGCCTGACCCACCGCGTCCTGGACGCGCTCGCGGAACTCGGCGTCCACACCCCCAACACCTCCGGCTACCCGATCATCGAGATCCCGCTGGCGCACGCCGAGCAGATCGACGAGGTCGGGCAGCACCTGTTCGACCGCGGCATCTACGTGACGATGGCGGCCTATCCGCTCGTCCCGCGCGACGAGGTCGGGTTCCGCGTGCAGCTGACCGCCGCGAACACCGACGCCGAGGTCACCCAGCTGATCACGGTGCTCGGCGAGGTCGCCGATCGCTTCCAGCTGCAGCCGGCCATCCGCGACGAACGCCGCGCCGCGTAGACCACGATGACCGACGCGCCGACAGCCGAGCCCGTCGCCTCCGCCCGCGCCTGGTGGATCTACCTGGTCTGCGCGGCCTCGCTCACGCTGCTCTACCTCGTCGGTCCGCCGCTGCTGCACTCCGGTCCGGTCTTCAACATCATCGGCCTCTCCGGGGTCGCAGCGATCATCATCGGCACGCGGATCAACCGCCCGAGCGATCCGCGACCCTGGTACCTCTTCGCGCTCGCCCAGGGGCTGTTCGTCACCGGTGACGCGCTCGCCTACAACTACCAGCGCCTCTTCGGCAGCGCCCTGCCGTTCCCGTCCGTCGCCGACATCCCGTACCTGCTCGTCTACCCAGCGCTGGTCGCGGGCCTGCTGATCCTCATCCGCCAGCGCAACCCCGGGCGCGACACGGCGAGCCTGATCGACTCGCTGATCATCACGACGGGCCTCGCGGTCCTCTCGTGGATCTTCCTGATGGCGCCCTACGCGCACGACGCGACGCTGTCGACGCCGACGAAGCTCATCTCGATCGCCTACCCGCTGATGGACGTGCTGGTGCTCGGCGTCGCGGTGCGCATGACGGTCGGCGGCGGCAAGCGCGGGACGGCGTTCTTCCTCATGGTCGGCGCAATCGTGGCGCTGCTGCTCACGGACGCCGTCTACGGCTGGTTCCAGCTCAACGGCGGCTACGACACCGGCAGCTGGCTCGACGCGGGCTGGATCACGTTCTACCTCCTCTGGGGCGCGGCCGCCCTGCATCCGTCGATGCGCACCGTCAGCCAGGCGAGCTCGCGCCCGCAGCGACTCAGCAAGTTCCGCCTGACCGCGCTCGGCGTCGCCGCGCTGACCGCTCCGATCGTGCAGATCGTCCAGGTCTCCGGCGCGGGCGCCGACCAGATCATCGTCGCCGCTGCGGGCGTGCTCATGTTCGTGCTGGTGATGGCCCGCATGGCCGGGCTCGTGATCATCCAGGAACGTGCTGCGAGGCGCGAGAAGACGCTGCGCAAGGCCGGTGCCGCCCTCGTCACCGCCACGGGCCAGGACAGCATCCTGGAGGCCGCACGCGTCGCCGCCGGGAATCTCGCGGGTCCGCAGGTGACCGTGCGTGCCTGGCGCATCGACGATCGCGATGGGGGCCCCAGCATCATCCCGGACGACGGTGAGTCCCTGCCGCCGCCGCTGTCCCAGCTGCCGGGACCGGCGTTCGCGTCGCTGCTCCTGCGCCGCGCCGTGAGCATTCCCCACGTCTTCGGGCTCGGAGACATCCCGGACGGGCAGCCCGTGTTCCTCGCGCCGCTGTTCGTCCGTGACCGCCTCGCGGGCCTGCTGGCCGCGTCATCGCCGGTGCCGATGTCGGAGTCCGTGCGGTCCGGCATCGAGACGCTCGCCTATCAGGTGGCGCTCGCGCTCGAGAGCGCCGTGCTCACCGAGGACCTCGTGCGCAGCCAGAGCGAGGCGCGCTTCGGCTCACTGGTGCAGAACTCCTCCGATGTCGTGCTCGTCATCGACCCGAGCACGACCATCAAGTACGTCAGCCCCTCGATCGAGCGCGTGCTCGGCTACCCGGCCGGCGACGTGATCGAGACGCGCGCCAGCGAGATGGTCCACCGCGACGACCGCGCGGCCATGCTGCACGCGATCGGTGCGGTCGCGGCGGCCGCCGAGGGCACATCGGAGCTCGTCGAGTTCCGCATCCGCAACGCCCGCGGCGACTGGCTCTCGGCGGAGTCGCTGACGAGCAACCTCACCCACGACGCGAACGTCGGCGGCATCGTGCTCAACCTGCGCGACGTCAGCGAGCGCAAGCGGTTCGAGGCCGAGCTGGCGCGCCAGGCCTTCCACGACTCGCTCACCGGGCTCGCCAACCGCGCGCTGTTCCGCGACCGCGTCGACCATGCGCTCGCGCGCCGCCGCGACCGCGGCAGCCAGGTCGCCGTGCTGTTCGTCGACCTCGACGACTTCAAGAACGTCAACGACAGCCTCGGACACGTCTCGGGGGACGTGCTGCTGCGCGAGGTCGGTCGCCGGGTTCTCGGCACGATCCGCGCCGAGGACACCGCAGCGCGCCTGGGCGGGGACGAGTTCGCGATCCTGCTCGAGGACGTCGCCGGCGAAGAGCGCGCCTCCGAGGTCGCCCAGCGCCTGCTGGTCGCGCTCGCCGAGCCACTGCTGCTCGACGGGAAGGACATGTCCGTGAGCGCCAGCATCGGCATCGCCTTCGCCGACACGCACGACGAGGCGACCGGCTCCGAGGAGCTGCTGCGCAACGCCGACGTGGCGATGTACACCGCCAAGGAGCACGGCAAGGGCACCTTCCAGATCTTCGAGCAGGCGATGCACGCCTCGGTCGTCGAGCAGCTCGAGCTCGTCGCCGACCTGCAGACCGCGGTACAGGACGACCAGCTCGTGCTGCACTACCAGCCGATCGTCGTCATCGATACGGGGGAGATCACCGGGTTCGAGGCGCTCGTGCGCTGGAATCACCCGGTGCGCGGCTTCGTCTCGCCGGCCGACTTCATCCCCGCCGCCGAGCGCAGCGGCCTGATCGTCCCGATCGGGCGCTGGGTGCTCGAGACGGCCTGCCGCGAGGCCGTCGCCGCGCAGCGCATCGCGCCGCGTACGCCGCCGCTGAGGGTGTCCGTGAACCTCTCGGCGCGCCAGCTCCAGCGCCCCGACGTCGAGGATCACGTGCGCCACGCGCTGCAGGAGAGCGGCCTGGACCCCGCCGCGCTCGTCCTGGAGATCACCGAGAGCATGCTGATCGACGACTGGGACCTCGCGCTCGAGCGCCTGGAGAACCTGCGCGCGATCGGCGTCAAGATCGCCGTCGACGACTTCGGCACCGGATACTCCTCGCTGAACTACATCCGCCAGCTCCCGGTGGACATCCTGAAGATCGACAAGTCCTTCGTCGACGGCCTGGTCGAGAGCGGCAGCGAGACGGCGCTGATGGCGGCGATCGTCGATCTCGCGAGCGTGCTGCAGCTGCACCCCGTCGCCGAGGGCGTCGAGCACGACGCGCAGCTGCATCGCCTGCGCGCGATGGGCTGCGAGCTCGGCCAGGGCTTCCTCTTCTCGCGCCCCGTTCCGGCGGCGGACCTGCACGCGCTGCTGCTGGACGAGAGCGGGTTCGAGCAGGCGGCGTAGCCGCGGCGTCGCAGGTTGTAGGTTGCGCGGATGCGCGGCCTCATGTCGGACTTCCCCCTGTCGCTCCCGCACGTCTTCGGGCGCGCCGAGAAGCTGTTCGCCGAGAAGACGATCGTCACCGCGACGCCCGCCGGCCTGGAGCGCACGACCTACGGCGCGTGGGCTGAGCGCACGCGGCGCCTCGCGGGCGCGTTCGACGTCCTCGGTCTCACCGAGGACGCGCGCGTGGGCACGTTCGCGTGGAACACCGCGCGGCACCTCGAGCTGTACTACGCGGCGCCGTGCAGCGGGCGCGTCCTGCACACGCTGAACATCCGCCTCTTCCCCGAGCAGATCACCTACGCGGTCAACCACGCCGCCGACGAGGTGATCGTCGTCGACCGCTCGCTGCTCCCGATCTTCTGGCCG